>NZ_RZST01000108.1:7500-16302 GCF_003997575.1 Mesorhizobium sp. M1A.F.Ca.IN.022.07.1.1 | reverse complement strand
AACCAGCTCCTCGTCATCCTGGATGGAAGGGTGCCAGCCGAGCACCACCGGGTCGAGCAGGCGCCAGCTGTCGCGCGGCAGCACGCGCACGCCCGCCCGCCGCCTGGCCTCGACAAGACCTTTCGCCGACAGCACCTTGACCGCTTCCCGAACCGAGGTGCGGCTGACGCCCAGCATGGCGCAGAGCTCCTCCTCGCGCGGCAAGGCTGCACCGGGAGCATAGTCGCCGCCCAGGATGCGGCTGCCCAGCACGCTGACGACGGCGTTGTGCACGCTTGCGCCGCCCTGGTCGACCGAAGGCATCCACCCGGTTGCGTCCGAAGGAACGATATTTTCCACGCAATCCTCTCCCGATAGAGCAAGTTGCTGCCGGCAGTTGTATGAAAGCTTACGTCTTATGTAAATCACTCATTCATACGATCTGTCATGATCATAGGAGCGGGTCGGTGATGCTTTCGGTTCGGGAAATCCGGCCGCCACCGGCGTCAGCCCGCACCGACGGGCGCGCTCAGCGCGCCGCCCACACAAGTCCGCGGCGCAGGATGGTGCGCATCTGCGGCACCTCGAATTCCTTGGCCGCGTGGCCGAGCGACGAATAGAACACCCGCCCTTTGCCGTGCCGGCGCCTCCAAACCACGGGCATGACAACGCCGGCGATCCACGGCGCGTGCTCGCCCGAGAAGGTGGTGGTCGCCAGCACGTCGTTCGATGGATCGACATGCATGTAATATTGCTCGGAGCGGTATTGGAAATCGTCGATGCCTGCCACGATCGGGTCGTCGCGCCGCACGATATTCACACGATAGTCGATGATGTTGCCGGGATGGGCAACCCACTGGCCGCCGCACATGAACTGGTAGTCCGTCGATTCGCGAAACGCGTCGCCCATGCCGCCGTGATAGCCGCCGAGGCCGACGCCGTTTTCGACCGCTTTGGTGAGGTTCGCCTCTTCGGCCTTGGCGAGCTTGGACATGGTGTAGATCGGCACGATCAGGCTGAGGTCGGCGATCGCCGGGTCGGCGAACACCGCGGTCGTATTTTCCAAGCGCACGGCAAAGCCTTCCTCCTCAAGCATCGCTTTGAGGAGGCGCGCCCCGGCTTCGGGTTCATGCCCTTCCCAGCCGCCCCATACGATCAGTGCCTGCCGCATCTTCCGCTCCTTATGCATTTGGCCGCGCGGCCGGATATAGGGCAGCGAGGCGCCGGGCTGACCATCGCCGAGTCGAGCTTGAAGGGAAAGTGACGCGAACGAAAACGGCCCGCGCGACGCCCGATCGCCCGACGCTCGTCCTGGTTCAGCGGAAGCTCTGCGCCAGTTACCGAGCTGATCCCTGCGATCCTGCCGCGGGGAGATCAGACCGTGTCGAAGTCGAGGAGCTGCGTGGCCACGGCACGTTCCTCGTCGGCCGGAATGACAAGAACATCGACGCTGGACTCTCGCGCGCTGACCAGCGCTTCGCCGCTGCGATTTAAACCATGGTCGACCACGACACCAAGCCAGGCAGCAGCCTCGCAGATCTCTTGCCGGATCTGCCATGCATTTTCGCCGATGCCGGCGGTGAACACGAGCGTGTCGAGGCCTCCAAGCGCGGCCGCGAGCGATCCGATCTCACGTCCGGCGCGATAGACGAAGAGCGCGACGGCACGCGCCGCCGCCGGGTCTTTCGACCCAAGCAGCGCCTGCATGTCTCCGGAAATGCCGGATACGCCCAGCAGGCCGGACTGCTCGTAGAGCAATTCGGTCACTCGGTCGGCCGACAGCTTGCGCTCCTGCAGAAGGTGCAGGATCACGCCAGGATCGATGGCGCCGCAACGGGTGCTCATGACGAGGCCGTCAAGCGTCGAAAAACCCATGGTCGTGGCGAGGCTTACTCCTGCCTTCATCGCACACAGGCTCGCGCCGCTGCCGAGATGGGCGGCAATCGTTCGGCCACCGGCAGCGTCGCCGTAGCGCTCGCGGAGCTTCGCTGCGATGTGCCTGTAGGAGAGCCCGTGGAAGCCGTAGGAGACGATGCCCTGTTCCGACATCTCTCGCGGCAAGCCATAGAGCCTGGCAAGCTCCGGCCGCGCCGTGTGAAAGGCCGTATCGAAGCAGCCGACCTGCTTGGCTTCGGGCAAAAGCCGACCGGCCAGTTGGACGATCTCCAGGTTGATCGCCTGATGGATCGGTGCGAGCGGCTCAAGCCTATGCAGCGCGTCGAGCGTGCGCTCGTCGAGCAAGGTCGCTTGGGTAAGTTCTTGCCCGCCATGGACGATGCGGTGCCCGACCGTGCCGATCCGGCGCAAAAGAGCGTGATCCTCGAGATAGGAAACTATGGCCTCGAACGCCTTTGCTATCCCGATCGGTTCGTCCCCCAGGCTCCTGTCGATTTCGCGTGACAATTCTGAGGGCGCGACATGCAATCGTGGATGATGTCCGATCGACGACACGCTGCCGCGCACCAGCAGGTGAAGCTCGTCTTGCTGCTGAAACACGGCGAACTTCAGGCTTGAGGAGCCGCCGTTGAGGACGAGAATGGCATCGGTCATGGTCGGCCGGTCCCGGCCAATCGTGCGCTCGTCCATTTGGCCTGGCGCTTCGGCATCGACTACTGCTCCCATTTCCAGCCGAGGACCTCGGGCATGTCCTGCCCATGCTCGCGGATATAGGCCCGGTGCTCGATCAGCTTGCCTTCCATCGCCTGCTTCAGCCGGATATGCGCGCCGGCCGGGTCGGGAATGCGGTCGAGCACGCCCAAGACGAGACGATAGCGGTCGAGGCCATTGAGGACGGTCATGTCGAAGGGCGTCGTCGTCGTCCCTTCCTCATTGTAGCCGCGCACGTGGATGTTGTCGTGGTTGGTCCGCCGGTAAGTCAGGCGATGGATGGTCCATGGATAGCCGTGATACGCGAAGATGACTGGCTTATCGGCCGTGAAAAACGCGTCGAATTCACGATCCGACAGGCCGTGCGGGTGGTGTTCCTTGGGCTGCAAAGTCATCAGGTCGACTATGTTGACCACCCGCACCTTGAGGCCGGGAACGTGGCGTTTCAGAATTTGGACCGCGGCCAGCGTCTCGAGCGTCGGCACGTCGCCGGCGCAGGCCATCACCACATCCGGCTCTGCCCCGCCGTCGGTCGACGCCCACTCCCATATGCCGATACCGGCCTTGCAGTGGACTTTCGCCTCGGTGATCGACAGCCACTGCCACGAATTGGCTTTGCCGGCGACGATCACGTTGATGCGGTTCCATGTCCGAAGCACATGATCCGTCACGCAAAGCAGGCTGTTGGCATCCGCCGGCAGATAGACGCGCACGATGTCCGCCTTCTTGTTCAAGGCGACATCGATGAAGCCCGGATCCTGATGGCTGAAGCCATTGTGCTCCTGCTGCCAGACATGGCTCGACAACAAATAGTTCAAGGACGCAATCGGCCGCCGCCACGGCAGCTTGCCGCAGGCATCCAGCCATTTCGCATGCTGGTTAAACATGGAATCGACAATGTGCGTGAAGGCCTCGTAGCAGGAGAACAGGCCGTGCCGGCCGGTAAGCAGATAGCCTTCCAGCCAGCCCTGACAGGTATGCTCGGACAGGATTTCCAGAACCCTGCCTTCGCGGCCGAGATGCACATCTTCGGGCAGAATCTTTTCCATCCAGGCGCGCTCGGTCACCTCGAAGACGTCCTGCAGCCGGTTCGAAGCCGTCTCGTCGGGACCGACAATGCGGAAGTTTTTGGCGCTTTGGTTCAATGCCATGACGTCGCGCAGGAAACCGCCCATCACACGGGTCGACTCTGCTTTCACGCCGCCGGGCTGCTGGACAGATACGGCATGCTCTTGCAGGCTTGGCAGTTGGAGGGAGCGGCGCAGCAGGCCGCCATTGGCATGCGGATTGGCGCTCATGCGTCTGCCGCCTTGCGGGGCAGTGGCGCGGATCATGGCCACTGGCGCGCCCTCGGCATCGAAAAGCTCTTCGGGCCGATAACTTCTCAGCCACTCCTCGAGCATCTTCAGATGCGCAGGGTTTTCGGCGAGACCGGAGAGCGGAACCTGATGCGCGCGCCAGAATCCTTCGGTCTTCAGCCCGTCGACCTCCTTGGGGCCTGTCCAGCCCTTCGGGCTTCTAAGGATGATCATCGGCCATTTCGGCCGGCCGTCGGCAGTCTCTCCGCCGCTGCGCGCCGCCTGCTGAATTGCCTGGATGCGGTCCAGCGCATCGTCGAGTACGACGGCCATCCGCTCATGCATCAGGGGCGGATCGTCACCCTCGACGAACAGCGGTTCGTAGCCATAGCCGACGAATAGCGCCCGCAATTCTTCGTCAGAGATGCGGGCGAGAATGGTGGGACTGGCGATCTTATAGCCGTTGAGATGGAGGATCGGCAGCACCGCGCCGTCCTGCGCCGGGTTGAGGAACTTGTTACAGTGCCAGGATGTGGCGAGCGGGCCGGTTTCCGCCTCGCCGTCGCCGACGACGCAGGCGACGATAAGATCCGGGTTGTCGAAGGCCGCGCCAAAGGCATGCGAAAGCGCGTAGCCGAGCTCGCCGCCTTCATGGATCGACCCGGGCACATCGGGAGCGGCATGGCTCGGGATGCCTCCCGGAAAGGAAAACTGCCGGAAGAGCGTCCTCATTCCGGCCTCTTCGAGGGAAATATCCGGATTGATCTCGCTATAGGTGCCTTCGAGATAGCTGTTTGCAACCATGGCCGGTCCGCCATGGCCGGGGCCGCAGATGTAAATGACGTTGACATCGCGAAGTCTGATCGCGCGGTTGAGATGCGCGTATATGAAGCTGAGGCCCGGCGAGGTTCCCCAATGCCCAAGCAGCCTGGGCTTGACGTGCGCCAGCCGAAGCGGCTCGCGAAGCAGCGGATTGTCGAGCAGATAGATCTGCCCGACGGTCAGGTAGTTGGCGGCACGCCAGTAGGCATCGATGTCGTGCAGCTCCTGTGCGGACAAGCGATTGGTGCTGGGATGCGTGGTCATTTCCGACTCCTTCGCTGTTCCAAACTCACCCGGCTGAGACACAACGCATGGACGTCGCCGCCGGTTCATGACCGGTCGGCGCCGCGAGCGGGCCCCATTGCGACACGCGGCCCACTGCCAGCACATGAACTGGTAGCGTCGATGCGCGAAACGCGTCCGGCAATGCCGCGTTATAGCCGCCAAGGCCAGCGCCGTTTCGACCGCTTTGGTGAGGTTGGCCTCTTCAGCTTTGCAAGCTTTGCACCATCAGGCCGACTTCGGCACCGCCGGCTCCACGAAGGCCCCGGTGGTGCTTTCCACGCGCACGGCGAAGCTCTCCTCCTCGAGCATCGTTCCGACGACGCACACCCGGGCGACCATCGCAGCAAAAAGTCGAGTCGAGCTTGAGGGCAATGTAGGGCCGAAACGCAAACGGCCTGCGTTGGCGGGCCGTGGATTGGTGTGGGGGACAGGATTTGGCTTGTCTGCCGGCGCGGCGTCGGTTCGCTGCTTGCGGGCCTGATGACCGCTCACATCAGCCGGCCAGTATGGCCAGATACAAAAACGCCCGCACGAGGCGGGCGTTTTTGGATTGGTTGCGGGGACAGGATTTGAACCTGTGACCTTCAGGTTATGAGCCTGACGAGCTACCGGGCTGCTCCACCCCGCG
This sequence comes from Mesorhizobium sp. M1A.F.Ca.IN.022.07.1.1, assembly GCF_003997575.1. Taxonomy (NCBI): domain Bacteria; kingdom Pseudomonadati; phylum Pseudomonadota; class Alphaproteobacteria; order Hyphomicrobiales; family Phyllobacteriaceae; genus Mesorhizobium; species Mesorhizobium sp. M1A.F.Ca.IN.022.07.1.1. The sequence continues at coordinate 10,683 of NZ_RZST01000108.1, read as the reverse complement.
TCACCATAGAGGTAAGTTTGCGCTTACCGTATTCAAGGGACCGCCCAATGAAAGGGCCGCTTGCGCGGCCCGGGATCCCGTTTGGCGGGCCTCATGCATGTCGCTCAAAAGTGTTAGCGGTTTGAGGCAACGACATGCATCACAACAATCGCAAGGAGAAGATTTGTCTGCATCCGGATCCGGATGTGAGATGAACGTGCGCTTGGCAGACCTGGCAGCGACCTACTCTCCCGCGTCTTGAGACGAAGTACCATCAGCGCTGGAGCGTTTCACGGCCGAGTTCGGAATGGGATCGGGTGCAGCCGCTCCGCCATAACCACCAGGTCGGCGAAACGCACGTTCAAATCGAGAAGCTGTTCAAGCGCGATCCGAGGATCGTCGCAGCGCGATCCAAAGGATCGTCGTTTTTGTGCCAAGGCGACGTCTGCGTTTTGCCTACGGGCGAAGCCCGCAAGCGCGACTGCGCGTCGCCGGTCGTCCGGCGCCCTCGCGGAGCATAGGCCCGTAAGGGCCGCTCATGCGTGAGCGCTGGCAGACCATCCGACTTTGTCGGATGGATATTAGGAATGAGAACGATCAAGCCGATCGAACTATTAGTACCGGTAAGCTTCAAGCGTTGCCGCTCTTCCACACCCGGCCTATCAACGTGGTCGTCTTCCACGGTTCTCAGGGAATACTCGTTTCAAGGTGGGTTTCCCGCTTAGATGCCTTCAGCGGTTATCCCGTCCGGATATAGCTACCCTGCAATGCGGCTGGCGCCACAACAGGTCCACCAGAGATCCGTCCATCCCGGTCCTCTCGTACTAGGGACAGATCCTTTCAATATTCCTACACCCACGGCAGATAGGGACCGAACTGTCTCACGACGTTCTGAACCCAACTCACGTACCGCTTTAAATGGCGAACAGCCATACCCTTGGGACCTGCTCCAGCCCCAGGATGCGATGAGTCGACATCGAGGTGCCAAACAACCCCGTCGATATGGACTCTTGGGGGTCATCAGCCTGTTATCCCCGGCGTACCTTTTATCCGTTGAGCGATGGCCCTTCCACACGGGACCACCGGATCACTATGACCGACTTTCGTCTCTGCTCGACTTGTCAGTCTCGCAGTCAGGCAGGCTTATGCCATTGCACTCAGCGAACGATTTCCGACCGTTCTGAGCCCACCATCGCGCGCCTCCGTTACTCTTTAGGAGGCGACCGCCCCAGTCAAACTACCCACCATACATTGTCCCGGACCCGGATAACGGGCCGCGGTTAGACATCCATAGTGATAAGGGTGGTATTTCAAGGGTGGCTCCACCTGAGCTGGCGCCCAGGCTTCAAAGCCTACCACCTATCCTACACATGCCACTACGAATGCCAATGTAAAGCTATAGTAAAGGTGCACGGGGTCTTTCCGTCTAACCGCAGGAACCCCGCATCTTCACGGGGAATTCAATTTCACTGAGTCTATGCTGGAGACAGCGGGGAAGTCGTTACGCCATTCGTGCAGGTCGGAACTTACCCGACAAGGAATTTCGCTACCTTAGGACCGTTATAGTTACGGCCGCCGTTTACTGGGGCTTCGATTCAGAGCTTGCACCCCTCCTCTTAACCTTCCAGCACCGGGCAGGCGTCAGACCCTATACGTCGTCTTGCGACTTCGCAGAGCCCTGTGTTTTTGATAAACAGTCGCTACCCCCTGGTCTGTGCCACCCTCCTCTGCTTGCGCAAAAAAGGGTCACGCTTCTTCCGAAGTTACGCGTGCAATTTGCCGAGTTCCTTCAGCATAGTTCTCTCAAGCGCCTTGGTATACTCTACCAGACCACCAGTGTCGGTTTCGGGTACGGTCTATAAGGAGGAGCTATTTCCTGGAACCACTCCGCTGCCCTTTCAATCCGATAAGATTGGACAACTTGTGTGATCCGTCACTACCTCCAGGCTCACGAATATTAACGTGATTCCCATCGACTACGCGTTTCCGCCTCGTCTTAGGGGCCGGCTAACCCTGCTCAGATTAACTTTAAGCAGGAACCCTTGGTCTTTCGGCGGGGGAGTCTCTCACTCCCCTTACGTTACTCATGTCAGCATTCGCACTTCTGATACCTCCACCGCCCCTCACGGGTACGGCTTCACTGGCTTACAGAACGCTCCGCTACCGCTCGTGATTGCTCACGAACCCTAAGCTTCGGTGTATGGCTTTAGCCCCGTTACATTTTCGGCGCAAAGACCCTTATTTAGACCAGTGAGCTGTTACGCTTTCTTTAAATGATGGCTGCTTCTAAGCCAACATCCTGGTTGTTTTGGGATCCTCACATCCTTTCCCACTTAGCCATAACTTGGGGACCTTAGCTGTAGGTCAGGGTTGTTTCCCTTTTCACGACGGACGTTAGCACCCGCCGTGTGTCTGCCGACTAGTACTCCCAGGTATTCGGAGTTTGGTTAGGTTTGGTAATCCGGTGAGGACCCCTAGCCCATCCAGTGCTCTACCCCCTGGGGTATTCGGTCGACGCTCTACCTAAATAGATTTCGCGGAGAACCAGCTATTTCCGAGTTTGATTGGCCTTTCACCCCTAGCCACAAGTCATCCCGAACTATTGCAACAGTTATGGGTTCGGCCCTCCAGTAAGTGTTACCTTACCTTCAGCCTGCTCATGGCTAGATCACTCGGTTTCGGGTCTAATGCGACGAACTGAACGCCCTGTTCAGACTCGCTTTCGCTGCGCCTACACCTATCGGTTTAAGCTTGCTCGTCACACTAAGTCGCTGACCCATTATACAAAAGGTACGTGGTCACCCGCCCATCAAAGCGCTTGCGCTCTTGATGGCAAAATCAAAAGTTCTTCAAATCGTCAAGCGATTTGAAGGACGGGCTCCCACTGTTTGTAGGCAATCGGTTTCAGGTACTCTTTCACTCCCCTTGTCGGGGTGCTTTTCACCTTTCCCTCACGGTACTAGTTCGCTATCGGTCATGCACGAGTACTTAGGCTTGGAAGGTGGTCCTCCCAATTTCAGACAGGATTTCACGTGTCCCGCCTTACTCAAGGACGATTGATCGCATTACGCGTACGGGGCTGTCACCCGCTATGGCCCAACTTTCCAGAAGGTTCCGCTTGTCTCTCAATCGCCGCTGGCCTGGTCCGGGTTCGCTCGCCACTACTTCCGGAGTCTCGGTTGATGTCCTTTCCTACGGGTACTT
>NZ_RZST01000108.1:0-2500 GCF_003997575.1 Mesorhizobium sp. M1A.F.Ca.IN.022.07.1.1 | reverse complement strand
AAAGGTCGGCTGGGCCGGCGGCTACGGCAAGCAGATCATCATCCGCCACGCCAATGGCTACGAAACTTCCTACAATCACCAGAGCGCTTTCGCCAAAGGGATCGAGCCGGGCGTGCGCGTGCGTCAGGGCCAGGTCATCGGCTATCTCGGCCAGACCGGCCTCGCCACCGGCCCGCACCTCCACTACGAGCTGATCGTCAACGGCACCAAGGTCGACCCGATGCGCGTCCGCCTGCCGGTCGGCAAGGTGCTGAAGGGCGACGATCTCGTTGCCTTCAAGCGCGAGCGCGAGCGTATCGACGACCTGCTCAAGCAGGAAGACGGAAATTCGCTGAAGGTCGCCAGCGCCAAGACCGATTCGCAGCTTCCCAACTAATCCGGCGAATCGCCCGTCTGCCGTGGCCAGGGCAGCGCCTGTCCGGGCACGGTGAGCCAGGCGAGGATCGACGATAGCAGGCAAAGCAGCGTCGTGACGGCGGCGACCGCGGCAAAGGCCGAATCGCTTGCCGCAATCCTCAACGCGTCGAGATTGGCCGCGAGCCCGGACGCCGGCGGTTCGCCGAAACCGGGCATGCCGGCAGGGCTGCCGGTCGATCGCGCATAGACGAAAGCCGCGAGCGAGCCCATCGCCGCCACCGCGATCAGGCCGCCGGTGCGCGAGACGGCATTGTTGATGCCGGATGCCGCGCCCGTGTCCTTGTCCTCGACGGAGGTCATGATCGCCGTCGACAGCGGCGACACGACGAGCGCCATGCCGAGCCCCATCACCGCCATCAGCGGAAAGGTCCCGGTCCAGAAATTGTGGATCCCGGCATGGGCGAGCAGGGCCATGCCGGCAAAGGCGATGGCGACGACCAAGCTGCCGGCGGCGATCGGCAGGCGCGGGCCGATCTTGTCGGACCACTGGCCGACCGGCCCCGACAGCAGCGCGATCAATGCCGACAGCGGCAGGAAGATGAAGCCGACCTCGGCCGAACTCAGTCCCCAGCCCGCGATCAGAACCATGGGCAGGTAGAACAGGTTCGCCGACAGCGCGAAATAGAGGAAGAAGGTCGCGAGATTGGCGCCGGCGAAGGCCCCGATGCGAAACAGGCCGAGATCGATCATCGGCTCGCGCTGCCAGCGCTCATAGAGAATGAAAATGAAAAGCAGGACGACGCCAGCGACGATCGCCGGCCCGGCCATTATCCCGCCGCCCTCGGCGTTCATCGCCGTCAGCCCATAGGCCAGCGCCCCGAAGGCGAGCGTGGCGAGCGCGGCGCCCCCGAGGTCGAGGCTGCGCTTTTCGGTCGGCTGGTCCGCCGGTATCTTGGCGAGCAGCAGATAGATCGAAACCAGTCCGAGCGGCAGGTCGACGGCAAAGATCGTGCGCCAGACGCCGTTGCCGAAAGTCGACAGCACGAAGCCGCCGAGCACCGGCCCGAGCGCCGTGGTCAGCGCCGAGGCCGCGGCCCAGATGCCGATCGCCCGGCCACGCTCCTTTTTGGGGTAGGCCTTGGCGATGATGGCGAGGCTGCCCGGCACCATGACGGCGGCGCCGACGCCTTGAATGGCGCGGAACACGATCAGCATTGCCGGATTGGGCGCCAGCGCGCAGGCGAGCGACGCCGCGATGAAGACCGCTATGCCGGTCACGAATGCGCGCCTGAGGCCGAATCGGTCGCCGGCGGCGCCACCGGCCAGAATCAGCGCCGAAAGCGTCAGCGCATAGGCGTTGGAGATCCATTGCGCTTGCGCCAGGCTGGCGCCGAGATCGACGCGCAAGGCCGGCATGGCGATCGCCAGGATCGAACCGTCGATGAAGCCGAGCGCCGAGGCCAGAATTGCCGCGACCAGCACGAACTTGCGCTGCGTCTGCGGGCAAAAGGTGCCGTTCGCGCGCGTCGCGGTCGAAAGCGAATCGGCTGTGGCTTCACTCGAGGAAGGCATGAAAACCTGCTTAGCTCTCCGGCGTATCGGTAACAACGAGCCAGAAGATTGCAGTTCTGAAACCAGTTTGGTCTGACGGCATGGCCAGGAAGGTAGCCATCGTAAATGCAAACGAGCCGTCGCGTGCTAGGTTCCGGCCGGTCATTCCAGAAGGGGAAGAGCCAGCCTATGCTTCATCACCCGCTGCTCAGCGCGGGTTCATCCTGGCGATGCAGCGGATCTATGCAACCGCCCTGCGCGGCTCATTGCTGCGCAAAATCATCGACTGAAGACCCGCCGACGAACTCGACGGTCACGCCCGGCGACACCAGCTTGGCGAGCTCTCGCGCATCCCAGTTGGTCAGGCGCACGCAGCCGTGGCTTTCGGTCTTGCCGATCTTGGAAGGATCGGGCGTGCCGTGGATGCCGTAGGTCGGCTTGTCCAGCGCGATCCAGACCGAACCGACCGGACCGTTCGGCCCCGGCGGGATGGTCAGGATTTTGTCGTTCTGGCCCTGCTTGAAATTGATGCTGGGATTATAGGTGTAATTGGGATCGAGCGCGATGCGCGACACGGTGTGGATGCCGGTGG
>NZ_RZST01000107.1:0-16329 GCF_003997575.1 Mesorhizobium sp. M1A.F.Ca.IN.022.07.1.1 | reverse complement strand
TACTTGCACAGTGCAGCATAAATGCAGCACGGTTGCTTCGAAGCTATTGCATGCACCACTGCCGCAATTATTATCGATTGCGGCAGGGGGCGTCGCCAATCATGATTTCGGGGCATCATTTAAACTGCACATCAAGATGGTTTCGCATACTGGTTCGCCGGGCACCGGTGCTTGCTATTGTGGTGGTGGCCTTTGCAGCAAAGGCCGATGACGTCCTCATACGGGCATGGCCCGATACGTTCATTTTGAACGGCCCGTCTTCCGACGGCTTTTCGGACATGCGGTTCATCTTTGCGCGTAGCAGTGCAGTCGGCTGTAAGACCAATTGTCCGGAATGGATTTCAGCGGAAGGCGCCATCACTGCCGACGCGCCGGCTCTGCTCAAGCGAGTGCTGAAAAAACTCGGCACCCGCAAACTGCCGATCATTGTCAATTCCCCTGGCGGCGATGTCGACGCCGCACTTCAACTTGGTCGCATCATACGGAAGAACGGGCTCGACATCGCGATCGGCAAGACCGAGTTTTCCGATTGTTGGCCGGGAACGGAGGGCTGCGGGGCCAGCTTCGGCAAGGGCGTTGCCTATTTCGGCGTGGCGTCTGATGGCGGCGCCATTTGCAACTCTGCATGTCCCCTGATGTTCGCAGGTGGCGTTCGCCGCGTAGCCGGTGGCTGGGCCTATCTGGGTGTTCATCAGATCACCACCACTTGGTTCCCCTCCACAAGGCATTTTCGAACCACCTATAAAACCATTCGGGGCAAAAGATATCAGGTCACAACGGAGACCGTCACCGAAGGCCGAAGCTACAAGACCTATAAGATGAGCAAGGGGTTCGCGCGGAAAATCTCGGCCTATTTGGCAGAGATGGGCGTGGGGCAGGGTGTCCTCGACAAAATGAAAGCCACGCCGGCGAGCGACATTCAGCGGATCACCCTCCACGACATGCTAACGATGAAACTGGCCACCAGCACAGACACCGTGGAGCTGTTCACCGGAGTGATCCTGTGCATGGGTGACAAACCGGCTCCGAATTGCCGGGAAATAGCGGAGGATGCCCGGCCGGCCGCTGTAACGACGGCAAAGCCGGCACCTTCTCGACAGGCGGAAGCTCCATCTTCCAAGCCAGCCAAAGCCCCGACTGCCGTGCCGTTTCGAGGAGCGGCAGGAAATGCCGCGCCGGAGATGCGTTTCGTGGTCGTTCGCGGCAGCGATCCGCTCTGCGATCCCGACTGCCCGGAATGGATTTCGGCGGAAGGCGCGGTCACCCCTCGAACCCCGCAAAAACTTCGCCAGTTGCTCGCCGCGCTCGACAACCCGCGACTTCCCATGGTGATCAGTTCACGAGGCGGCGACTTGTTCGGCGGCTTGGCCGCAGGGCGGCTTATCCACGAACGCAAGCTAGACGTCGTCGTCGCCCGCACCAATATCCTGGGTTGCAACCCGCCCGGGGCGGGCTGTCTTGACGACAATGGCGCCTATGTCGGGCTGATCAGCCAATTCGGAGTGGAGTGCGATTCAGCCTGCGCACTCATGCTCGCCGGCGGCGCCAGGCGGCTGGTCGACCCCAAGGCGCGGCTCAGCGTGTCCTCGATGGGACAGAAGCGGATTGTCGAAGCCTATTTGGACGAGATGGCGATCAGCCCAGGCCTGTTCGCAGCGATAGATCAGAGTTCAGTCGAGCGTCAGCTTGAACCCGATATAATGCTCAAGGTCGGGCTGGTGACCGGGCCGGACACATCGGACACGCTGACTGGCCCCGCCATTTGCAGGTCCTCGCCAAAGCCGGACAATTGCCGGCTCCCGCCCTCCGCCAACGCCCAGGCAAAGACGCCGCCAGAACTTTAGCGTAGTCGCGACGAAGGTCGAGGCAGCAGCCGTCAGGCTGGCATTGCTCGCACCCTCTTCAATTCTATTGCAAGCATCGTCGCCGTAACTAGTATGGGTTGGACCGAGGGCTTGGCAGGCGTGATTTCCGCGTTCCTTTCAAAGGGTATTTCGTGGCCGCTAGGGCTGGTTCGGCTCGGGCTGGCCATCGCTATTGGGCCTACCGCGTTTGCCGCCGCAGCGAAGGAAACGCCGCCGGATTACGGCCCTGCCATGCGCTTCGTCGTGGTGCGCAGCAGCGCGCCAGGCTGCGAGCCGAACTGCCCGGAATGGATTTCTGCCGAAGGCAGCATCGAGGCCGGCACGCCGGCGCGGTTCAAGCGCCTCTTAAAGACGCTCGGCGGCCGGCAACTGCCGATCGTCGTCAATTCTCCTGGAGGCAATGTCGACGCCGCGCTCCAACTCGGCCGTATGATCCGTAAGAACAAGCTCGACATCGCCGTGGGCACTACGGGGTTTTCCGGCTGCTCGCCCGAAATGAAGAACTGCCGGGACAATGACAGCAAGAACACGCCGTATTCCGGCATCGCCTACGACAGCGGCGCCATGTGCAATTCCGCATGTCCCCTGATGTTTGCCGGCGGCGTCCGCCGTGTGGTCGGCGAGTGGGCTTTTCTCGGGGTTCATCAGATCACCACGACATATCACAGGGAAAAGCTGCTCTACCGCACCACCTACAGAATTGTGAACGGCAAGAAGAAGGTCCTCAGCACCAAGGTCGTCAGCCGCAAGAATGCCGGCAGCTACAAGACCTACGAGATGAGCAAGGCGGTCGAGAAACGGCTGTCCGGCTATCTGAAAGAAATGGGTATCGGGCAGGGCGTGCTGGACGTGATGAAAGCGACGCCGGCAAGCGACATAAAGCAGATCGAGCCCGACGATATGCTGGAGATGAAGCTCGTCACCAGCCTCGATTCTCTCGACCTGATGACCGAAGCAGCCATATGCCGGCGCGATCCGGTGCCAGCGAACTGCCGCGAGATACCGGCCAATGGCAAGGCCAAGCCGGCCGAGGTGGCGACGGTCGCAGTCAAACAGGCCTACAGTCAGCCGGCGGAGGCAGCATCACCGCCAAAGCCGCAGCAGGAAATGCGTTTCATCCTCGTTCGCGGCAGCAATCCGCTCTGCAACCCCGATTGTCCGGAATGGATTTCGGCGGAGGGAACGATCGTTGCCGGCACGCCCGACAGGCTGCGCGAGCTGCTGGACAAGGTCGGCGGGCGCAGGCTGCCCATCGTCCTCAACTCACAGGGCGGCGATGTCCAGGGCGCGCTCGCCGCCGGCCGGCTGATCCGCGAGCGCAGATTGGATGTTGCGGTCGCCCGGACGGATTTTCTCGATTGCGATCCCGGCACGGCAGGGTGCGTCTCCAAGGACAACCTTCATAATGGTCTCACCGTTGAAGCCGGCGCCGAATGCGATACAGCCTGCGTGCTGATGATCGCCGGTGGCACCAGGCGCTTGGTAGGCACCGATACGCGTTTCCTGGTGCATTCCATGGGCATGGAAGACAAGGTCCGGTCGTATCTTGAGGAGATGGCGATCGGCTCGGGCTTGTTCGTCGCGATGCAGTCGGCCCAATCCGCCAAGCACAGGGAGCTCAGCCAGGACGAATTGGCGGGGTTCGGGCTCACCACCAGCCGCCAGTCGGTAGACGCTCTGACGGGCGCCACTATCTGCAAATCTTCGCCAAAACCCGATAACTGCCGGGTTCTGCCGTCCGCCAACGCCGAAGCGGAATCGCCGGCCAAGCTTTAGCAGCATTCGGCGCCATGCCAGCACTGGCCATGGAGACAGGTTGAGCCGGCTCCGAGCTTCCCGCTATCCTTCTAGGCTCAAACGTAGGAGGACCGGAGATGAGCGAGGGCGTCCCGACTTTGTTCGAATGGGCCGGCGGCAGCGAGGCGCTCAACCGGCTGACGCAGATCTTTTACAACAGAGTGACCTTGGACCCGATCGTCGGTCCGGTGTTCAGGCACATGTCGCCGGACCATCCGGCGCATGTCGCCGCCTTCATCGGCGAGGTTTTCGGCGGGCCGAAGACCTACAGCGAACGGCATGGTGGCCACCGCGAGATGGTCAGGCATCATCTCGGCAAGCATCTGACCGAGGAGCAGCGCCGGCGCTGGATCAACCTTCTGGCGGACGCGGCGGACGAAGCCGGCCTGCCGGACGATCCCGAGTTCCGTTCCGCCTTGATGGGCTATGTCGAGTGGGGATCGCGGCTGGCCAAGATTAATTCCAATCTCGGCGAGACTTGCGACCCTGAGACCGAGCCAATGCCAAGCTGGGGCTGGGGCGTGCCGGGCGGGCCTTACAAGCCGCCGGCCGGGAAATCGTAGCCGAAGATGCTGGGTTTCTGCAAAATTCCGAAAAGATGACGCCGCAAAGACACCGCAGGGTCGTTGCATCAATGTGAGACGACCTTGCATGCTGATTGCCCATCTCCCATCGGGCTATATTCTGGGAAGGCTCGCGCGAAGACGGCGACGGGAGGCATCCGATGTGGTGGCTGCCGCAATGCTCGGCAGCGTCATCTCGGACATCGACATGCTCTATTTTTACCTGATCGATGGCGGTCGCACGCACCATCATGCCTACATCACGCATTGGCCGTTGTTCTGGGCCACGATCGGGACGGTAGGCGTGTCGGTCGGTCGGTTGTTGGGGTCGCGGCGTCTGCCGTCGATCGCCATCTTCTTAGCCGGAGCCATGTTGCATATGGCGCTCGACACGGTCGCATCGCCGATCATGTGGTTGGCGCCGTTCAGTCATCGCCCGTTTGAGCTCGTGGCGGTTCCGGCCAGCCATGGGAACTGGGTCCTGAACTTCGTTCTGCATTGGACTTTCGCGCTTGAACTCGTGATCTGCGCATGGGCCCTGGGGCTTGGATGGCTGCGATCGGCGCTTCCGGCCGACGCGTCTCAAAAGGGCTCTTGAGTTCTCATCGGCTTTGTGAAATAGCAGCGCCCGTATACGGGCATAGCTCAGTTGGTAGAGCGGCGGTCTCCAAAACCGCAGGTCGTAGGTTCGAGCCCTGCTGCCCGTGCCACCTCCCATGGCAGACTGAAGTTGGGTGCGCTCCGCCGTTGAAAACCGGGGGCGGCTTGCCATCTAGCGAAAACTGGGGCATAAGGCCCCGCATAGCCGGGACGGGACGACTGGATGGTTCCGAGGCGGCGCTAAAACATAAAGCGGAACACTTGCCACTTGCGTGGACCAAGAATCGGTTTTATGTAGACTGAACAGACACGCGACGCGTGGAGCTGGGAAGCCGGCTTTACGCGTCTGATTTGCGTGGGCGAAATGGTGGTGCTGATTCGGCGCCGGCACGAAGTCCAGGCGGCACGTCCCGGCCAGCGGGATCATCCAGGAGACCCGGCCAACGGGTCTCGAAGACAGGCGGCAGATGGCTTCGAAAACCACAAACCCTTTCACCTTTCTCCAGCAGGTTCGCGCGGAGACGGCCAAGGTGACATGGCCCTCGCGCCGCGAGACCATGATCTCGACGGTGATGGTCCTGGTGTTTGCGCTCATCGCCATGATCTTCTTCTTCACCGCCGACATAGCCATGGGCTATGCGATCGAGTGGATTCTGGGCCTCGGACATTAAGTTCGGCGATTACGGAGAGGTCGTGAAATGACGCGGTGGTACATCGTCCACGCTTATTCGAACTTCGAGAAGAAGGTCGCCGAGGACATCGAGAACAAGGCCAAGCAGAAGGGCCTGTCGGGCGAGATCGAGCAGATCGTGGTGCCGACGGAGAAAGTCGTCGAGATACGCCGCGGCCGCAAGGTCGATGCGGAGCGCAAGTTCTTCCCCGGTTATGTGCTCTTGAAGGCCAACCTGACGGACGCCGTATTCTCGCTGGTCAAGAACACGCCGAAGGTCACCGGCTTCCTCGGTGACTCGAAGCCCGTGCCGATCACCGAAGCCGAGGCGCAGCGCATCCTGAGCCAGGTTCAGGAAGGCGTCGAGCGTCCGAAGCCGTCGGTCACCTTCGAGATCGGCGAGGCGATCCGCGTCTCGGACGGTCCGTTCGCGTCGTTCAACGGCTTCGTCCAGGAGGTGGACGAGGAGCGGGCGCGCCTCAAGGTGGAAGTTTCGATCTTCGGGCGCGCGGTGCCCGTCGATCTCGAATTCGGACAGGTCGAAAAGGGCTGATCCGAAGATCCTCGTCCGACAGGCGAAGGGATCGGCGGCGAAGGAATGCGCTGCCATGAACGGGTGGGAGGCGAATGCGGCTTAGCCGGCCGCTGGAACCGCACCACCAGACTGCAACCGCCGGTTTTTCCCGGCATGAGAAAAGGCAGGAATAGAGATGGCTAAGAAAGTTGCAGGCCAGCTCAAGCTCCAGGTTGCCGCGGGCTCGGCCACGCCGTCGCCCCCGATCGGCCCGGCGCTTGGTCAGCGCGGCATCAACATCATGGAGTTCTGCAAGGCGTTCAACGCGCAGACCCAGGAGCTGGAGAAGGGCTCGCCCATCCCGGTCGTCATCACCTACTACCAGGACAAGTCGTTCACCTTCGTCATGAAGACGCCGCCGGTGAGCTACTTCCTGAAGAAGGCCGCCAACCTGAAGTCTGGTTCGAAGGAACCGGGCAAGGTCAAGGCCGGCACGATCTCGCGCGACAAGGTGCGCCAGATCGCCGAGCAGAAGATGAAGGACCTGAACGCAAACGACGTCGAAGCGGCCATGCGAATGGTCGAGGGCTCCGCCCGCTCGATGGGCCTGGAAGTGGTGGGCTAAGATCATGGCAAAGATTGCAAAGCGTGTTGCCAAGAGCCGTGAAGGCATCGATCCGAACAAGGCCTATGCGCTCTCTGAGGCGCTGCAGCTGCTGAAGGACCGGTCCACGGTGAAGTTCGACGAGACGGTCGAGGTCGCGATGAATCTCGGCGTCGATCCGCGCCATGCCGACCAGATGGTCCGCGGCGTTGTCAACCTGCCGAACGGCACCGGCCGGTCGGTGCGCGTCGCGGTGTTCGCGCGCGGCGACAAGGCCGAAGAAGCCAAGGCCGCCGGCGCCGATATCGTTGGCGCCGAGGACCTGGTCGATACTGTCCAGAAGGGCACGATCGATTTCGATCGCTGCATCGCCACCCCGGACATGATGCCGCTGGTCGGCCGCCTGGGTAAGGTGCTCGGCCCGCGCGGCATGATGCCGAACCCGAAGGTCGGCACCGTGACTCCCGATGTCGCGGCCGCCGTCAAGGCCTCGAAGGGCGGCGCCGTCGAGTTCCGCGTCGAGAAGGCCGGCATCGTCCAGGCCGGCGTCGGCAAGGTCTCGTTCGACGTCAAGGCGCTGGAAGAGAATGTGCGGGCCTTCGCCGATGCGGTGAACAAGGCCAAGCCCGCCGGCGCCAAGGGCAACTACGTCAAGAAGGTGTCGGTCACCTCGACGATGGGTCCCGGCCTCAAGCTCGACATCGCGACGCTCGCCGCGTCGTAAGCGTCGTCTGGCCGGCTTCAGGCCGGTCGCTAGAGCATGATCCCGAAAAGTGGATTTCGGAAAAGATCATGCTCCAACAAAGAAGAATTCCGGACCGCCGATCTGTCGGCGGCCCGGTAACCCGGGGGCCGAAAGGTTTCCGGATATCCTGTCCGAGATTGCAGGCGGCCGGCCTTGGTTCAAAAGGGGGCCTTAATTCATGTGGGCCTGCATGAGACGGGTGAAGACCCGACAAAGGAGCGAAAAGCTCCAATGAAAGGTTCGAACCGTGTTTGCCTTTGTCAGCACATGAACCGGCTTTGCCGGCGGGTGTGGCGAAAGGGGGCAGGATCCTCGAGCGCCGTTCGGGAGATCCGTTTTTGGATGGCCCGGCCGGCAAAAGGCAACCCGACTTCTGACCTCGAGAATGAGGCAGGGGTCAACTGGAGATAGGCAGTGGACAGAGCGGAAAAGCGCGAACTCGTCACGGGCCTGAACGAAGCGTTCTCGAGCGCGGGTTCAGTCGTCGTGGCCCACTACGCCGGTATCACCGTGGCGCAAATGAACGACCTCCGGTCGAAGATGCGCGCCGCCGGCGGCACCGTCAAAGTCGCGAAGAACCGTCTCGCCAAGATCGCTCTTCAGGGCACGGACTCCGCATCGATCGTCGATCTGTTCAAGGGACAGACGCTGGTCGCTTATTCGGAGGATCCGGTTGCGGCGCCGAAGGTCACGTCCGATTTCGCCAAGGGGAATGACAAGCTGATCATTCTCGGCGGCGCGATGGGCTCGACCTCGCTCAACGCCGATGGTGTCAAGGCGCTCGCCACGATGCCGTCGCTCGACGAGCTGCGCGCCAAGCTGGTTGGCATGATCGCCACGCCGGCTACCCGGATCGCCCAGATCGTCAATGCGCCCGCGGCTTCGGTCGCGCGCGTCATCGGCGCTTACGCCCGGAAGGACGAGGCGGCATGAGGCCGTTCCTCGCTGTCAACAACACACGTTCGAACCAAGTAAAGGAATACACAAATGGCTGATCTGGCAAAGATCGTAGACGACCTTTCGAAGCTGACCGTCCTCGAGGCGGCCGAGCTGTCGAAGCTCCTGGAAGAGAAGTGGGGTGTTTCGGCGGCTGCTCCGGTGGCGGTTGCCGCTGCTGGCGGTGGCGCTGCCGCTGCTGCTGCTCCGGCTGAAGAGAAGACGGAATTCGACGTCGTTCTCGCCGACGCCGGCGCCCAGAAGATCAACGTCATCAAGGAAGTCCGCGCCATCACCGGCCTTGGCCTCAAGGAAGCCAAGGACCTGGTCGAGGCGGCTCCGAAGCCGGTCAAGGAAGGCGTTTCCAAGGCCGATGCCGACAAGTTCAAGGCTCAGCTGGAAGCAGCTGGCGCCAAGGTCGAGCTGAAGTAAGCCTTATGGTTGAGGGCGGACGGCCTCGCGCCGGCCGCCCCCTCCCTTGACGAAAGGGAGGCTTCGTTGCGCGAGACGTTTGAAAACCTCTTTCCTGAGGGCTGGAAGCGGCCTTCAGGAAACGGGTTTTCTCCCGTTTTTACCGGCAGCCGCCAAGCAATTGGAAGGGCGGCCGGAAAACAGACAGGGGCGGCCGGCGAGCGGCCCGTTGGTGCAAGGCGAACCGCGGCGAGGTTCGCCCCGAGTTTTGAGCTAAGGAGCGACGATGGCCCAGACCCAGACTTTCAATGGCCGCAGACGCGTACGCAAGTTCTTCGGGAAGATCCCGGAAGTTGCGGAGATGCCGAACCTGATCGAGGTTCAGAAGGCATCCTATGACCAGTTCCTGATGGTGGACGAGCCCAAGGGCGGGCGTCCGGACGAGGGGCTGCAGGCTGTTTTCAAGTCGGTCTTCCCGATCTCCGATTTTTCCGGCTCCTCGATGCTGGAATTCGTGAAGTATGAGTTCGAAGGACCGAAATTCGACGTCGACGAATGCCGTCAGCGCGACCTGACCTATGCTGCGCCGCTGAAGGTGACGCTGCGCCTCATCGTGTTCGACATCGATGAGGATACCGGCGCGAAGTCGATCAAGGACATCAAGGAGCAGGACGTCTATATGGGCGACATGCCGCTCATGACGTCGAACGGCACCTTCATCGTCAACGGCACCGAGCGCGTCATCGTCTCGCAGATGCACCGTTCGCCGGGCGTCTTCTTCGACCACGACAAGGGCAAGTCGCACTCGTCGGGCAAGCTTCTGTTTGCCGCGCGCGTCATCCCCTATCGCGGCTCGTGGCTCGACATCGAGTTCGATTCCAAGGACGTGGTCCACGCCCGCATCGACCGCCGCCGCAAGATTCCGGTGACGTCGCTGCTGATGGCGCTCGGCATGGACGGCGAAGAGATTCTGTCGACCTTCTACAACAAGATCACCTACAAGCGTGCCGGCGACCACTGGCGCATCCCGTTCAATGTCGAGCGCTTCCGCGGCCTCAAGGCTGTCGGCGACCTGGTCGACGCCGACACGGGCGAGATCGTCGTCGAGGCCGGCAAGAAGATCACCGCCCGCCAGGCCCGCCAGCTCGGCGAAAAGGGTCTCAAGGCGATCAAGGCGACCGACGAGGACCTGCTCGGCAACTACCTGGCCGAGGACATCGTCAACTACGCCACCGGCGAGATCTTCCTCGAGGCCGGCGACGAGATCGACGAGAAGACGCTGAAGGTGCTGCTCGGCACCGGCGAGGACGAGATCCAGATCCTCGACATCGACCACGTCAACGTCGGCGCCTACATTCGCAACACGCTCGCCGTCGACAAGAACGAGAGCCGCCAGGACGCGCTGTTCGACATCTACCGCGTCATGCGTCCGGGCGAGCCGCCGACGCTCGAGACCGCCGAAGCCATGTTCAACTCGCTGTTCTTCGACAGCGAGCGCTATGACCTGTCGGCCGTCGGCCGCGTCAAGATGAACATGCGCCTCGAGCTCAAGGCCGAGGACACCGTGCGCGTGCTGCGCAAGGAAGACATCCTGGCCGTGGTCAAGACGCTGGTCGAGCTGCGCGACGGCAAGGGCGAGATCGACGACATCGACAATCTCGGCAACCGCCGCGTCCGCTCGGTCGGCGAGCTGATGGAGAACCAGTACCGCGTCGGTCTGCTGCGCATGGAGCGCGCGATCAAGGAGCGTATGTCCTCGATCGAGATCGACACGGTCATGCCGCAGGACCTGATCAACGCCAAGCCGGCGGCCGCCGCCGTGCGCGAGTTCTTCGGCTCCTCGCAGCTCTCGCAGTTCATGGACCAGACCAACCCGCTGTCGGAGATCACCCACAAGCGTCGCCTGTCGGCGCTTGGACCGGGCGGTCTGACCCGCGAGCGTGCCGGCTTCGAGGTGCGCGACGTGCATCCGACGCACTACGGCCGTATCTGCCCGATCGAGACGCCGGAAGGCCCGAATATCGGTCTGATCAACTCGCTCGCCACCTTCGCGCGTGTCAACAAGTACGGCTTCATCGAGAGCCCGTACCGCAAGATCGTCAACGGCAAGCTGACCAATGAAGTCGTCTATCTGTCGGCGATGGAGGAGGCCAAGCACCACGTCGCGCAGGCCAACGCCGAGCTCGACAAGAACGGCAGCTTCGTCGACGAGTTCGTCATCTGCCGCAACGCCGGCGAGGTGATGATGGCGCCGCGCGAGAACGTCGATCTGATGGACGTGTCGCCGAAGCAGATGGTGTCGGTGGCCGCGGCCCTCATCCCGTTCCTCGAGAACGACGACGCCAACCGCGCGCTGATGGGCTCGAACATGCAGCGTCAGGCCGTGCCGCTGGTGCGCGCCGAGGCGCCGTTCGTCGGCACCGGCATGGAGCCGGTCGTCGCCCGTGACTCAGGCGCCGCCATCGGTGCCCGCCGCGGCGGCGTGGTCGACCAGGTGGACGCCACCCGTATCGTTATCCGCGCCACCGAAGATCTCGACCCGGGCAAGTCCGGCGTCGACATCTACCGGCTGATGAAGTTCCAGCGTTCGAACCAGAATACCTGCATCAACCAGCGTCCGCTGGTGCGTGTCGGCGACCGGGTGAACAAGGGCGACATCATCGCCGACGGTCCTTCGACCGAGCTCGGCGATCTGGCGCTCGGCCGCAACGTGCTGGTCGCGTTCATGCCGTGGAACGGCTACAACTACGAGGACTCGATCCTGCTCTCCGAGCGCATCGTGGCCGACGACGTCTTCACCTCGATCCACATCGAGGAGTTCGAGGTCATGGCCCGCGACACCAAGCTCGGACCGGAGGAGATCACGCGCGACATTCCGAACGTCTCGGAGGAAGCGCTGAAGAACCTCGACGAGGCCGGCATCGTCTATATCGGCGCGGAAGTGCAGCCGGGCGACATCCTGGTCGGCAAGATCACGCCGAAGGGCGAAAGCCCGATGACGCCGGAAGAGAAGCTCCTGCGCGCCATCTTCGGCGAAAAGGCCTCGGACGTTCGCGACACCTCAATGCGCATGCCTCCGGGTACCTTCGGCACGGTCGTCGAAGTGCGCGTCTTCAACCGCCACGGCGTGGAGAAGGACGAGCGCGCCATGGCGATCGAGCGCGAGGAGATCGAGCGTCTAGCCAAGGACCGCGACGATGAGCAGGCGATCCTCGACCGCAACGTCTATTCGCGCCTGTCGGACATGCTGGTCGGCAAGGAAGCGATTGCCGGGCCGAAGGGCTTCAAGAAGGGCTCGAAGCTGTCGAAGGACACGCTCGACGAGTATCCGCGCTCGCAGTGGTGGCAGTTCGCCGTGGAGAATGAAAAGCTGCAGAGCGAGCTGGAAGCCCTGCGCGGCCAGTACGACGACTCCAAGAAGGCGCTCGAGCAGCGCTTCATGGACAAGGTCGAGAAGGTGCAGCGCGGCGACGAGATGCCTCCGGGCGTCATGAAGATGGTCAAGGTCTTCGTGGCGGTGAAGCGCAAGATGCAGCCGGGCGACAAGATGGCCGGCCGTCACGGCAACAAGGGCGTGGTGTCGCGCATCGTTCCGGTCGAGGACATGCCTTTCCTCGAGGACGGCACGCATGCCGATATCGTGCTCAACCCGCTGGGTGTGCCGAGCCGCATGAATGTCGGCCAGATCCTGGAAACGCATCTGGGCTGGGCCTGCGCCGGCATGGGCAGGAAGATCGGCGAGCTGATCGACGCCTACAAGGCTGGCGGCGACATCAAGCCGCTGCGCAAGACGCTGGAAAGCTTCATGCCTTCCAACGACCGCAACGAGCCGGTCCGCGACTATGACGACGAGAGCATCATTCGCCTGAGCGAACAGATGCGCCGCGGCGTCTCCATCGCGACTCCGGTGTTCGACGGCGCGCACGAAGCCGACATCAACACCATGCTGCAGCAGGCGGGCCTGCACACCAGCGGTCAGTCGCAGCTTTATGACGGCCGCACCGGCGAGCCGTTCGATCGCAAGGTGACGATGGGCTACATCTATATGCTCAAGCTTCACCACCTGGTGGACGACAAGATCCACGCGCGCTCGATCGGCCCGTACTCGCTCGTCACCCAGCAGCCGCTGGGCGGCAAGGCGCAGTTCGGCGGCCAGCGCTTCGGCGAAATGGAGGTCTGGGCGCTGGAAGCCTACGGCGCCGCTTATACCCTGCAGGAGATGCTGACGGTGAAGTCGGATGACGTTGCCGGACGCACCAAGGTCTACGAGGCAATCGTGCGCGGCGACGATACGTTCGAAGCCGGCATTCCCGAGAGCTTCAACGTTCTCGTCAAGGAGATGCGCTCCCTCGGCCTCAATGTCGAACTGGAGAACACCAAGTTCGAAGACGCTGCCGTGCGGCTGCCCGATGCTGCCGAATAAGGGCGCGGCCGAATAAGGGTAATGGCGCGCCGCGAACAACGTGGCGCGCCCCACAAATTCTCGGCCGGTCAGGCCGGCCAGTCTGCGGGCATTCGGCCCGCGCTCGATGCAAGGGGTTTTCGAGGACCCCGAAAAGGAGAACGGCATGAACCAAGAGGTCATGAATCTCTTCAACCCCCAGGCGCCTGCGCAGGTGTTCGATTCCATCCGGATCTCGCTCGCCAGCCCTGAGAAGATTCTGTCCTGGTCGTTCGGTGAGATCAAAAAGCCGGAGACCATCAACTACCGCACCTTCAAGCCGGAGCGTGACGGTCTGTTCTGCGCGCGCATTTTTGGTCCGATCAAGGACTACGAGTGCCTGTGCGGCAAGTACAAGCGCATGAAGTACAAGGGCGTCATCTGCGAGAAGTGCGGCGTCGAAGTCACGCTGTCGCGCGTCCGCCGCGAGCGCATGGGCCATATCGAGCTCGCCGCCCCCGTCGCCCATATCTGGTTCCTGAAGTCGTTGCCCTCGCGGATCGGCACGCTGCTCGACATGACGCTGAAGGATATCGAGCGCGTCCTCTACTTCGAGAACTACATCGTCACCGAGCCTGGCCTCACCGCGCTGAAGGAGCACCAGCTGCTCAGCGAGGAAGAGTACATGCTGGCCGTCGACGAGTATGGCGAGGACTCTTTCACCGCCATGATCGGCGCCGAGGCCATCCATGACCTGTTGGCCGGCATGGATCTGGAGAAGATCGCCGGCGATCTGCGCTCGGAGCTGGCTTCGACCTCGTCCGAGCTCAAGCAGAAGAAGCTGCTGAAGCGGCTCAAGGTCGTCGAGAACTTCATGGAATCCGGCAACCGTCCGGAATGGATGATCATGAAGGTCGTCCCGGTGATCCCGCCGGACCTTCGCCCGCTGGTCCCGCTGGACGGCGGCCGCTTCGCCACGTCCGACCTCAACGACCTCTATCGCCGCGTCATCAACCGCAACAATCGCTTGAAGCGGCTGATCGAGCTGCGCGCGCCCGGCATCATCGTGCGCAATGAAAAGCGCATGCTGCAGGAGGCCGTCGACGCGCTGTTCGACAACGGCCGCCGCGGGCGCGTCATCACCGGCGCCAACAAGCGTCCGCTGAAGTCGCTATCCGACATGCTCAAGGGCAAGCAGGGCCGGTTCCGCCAGAACCTGCTCGGCAAGCGTGTCGACTATTCCGGCCGCTCGGTCATCGTGACCGGTCCGGAACTCAAGCTGCATCAGTGCGGCCTGCCGAAGAAGATGGCGCTGGAGCTGTTCAAGCCTTTCATCTACGCCCGCCTCGACGCCAAGGGTTTCTCCTCGACCGTCAAGCAGGCGAAGAAGCTGGTCGAGAAGGAGCGTCCGGAGGTCTGGGATATCCTCGACGAGGTTATCCGCGAGCATCCGGTGCTCTTGAACCGCGCGCCGACGCTGCACCGCCTCGGCATCCAGGCGTTCGAGCCGATCCTGATCGAAGGCAAGGCGATCCAGCTGCATCCGCTGGTCTGCACGGCCTTCAATGCCGACTTCGACGGCGACCAGATGGCGGTCCATGTGCCGCTGTCCCTGGAAGCGCAGCTCGAAGCGCGCGTGCTGATGATGTCGACCAACAACATCCTGCACCCGGCCTCCGGCGCGCCGATCATCGTGCCGTCGCAGGACATGGTTCTCGGTCTCTACTATCTGTCGATCGTCAACCAGAACGAGCCGGGCGAAGGCATGGTGTTCGCCGACATGGGCGAGCTCCAGCATGCGCTGGAGACCAAGGCGGTGACCCTGCACGCCAAGATCAAGGGCCGCTTCCGCACCGTCGATGCCGAAGGCAAGACGGTGTCGAAGATCTATGAAACCACGCCCGGCCGCATGATCATCGGCGAGCTTCTGCCGAAGAACGTCAACGTACCGTACGACATCGCCAACCAGGAGATGACCAAGAAGAACATCTCCAAGATGATCGACACCGTCTACCGCCACTGCGGGCAGAAGGAGACGGTCATCTTCTGCGACCGCATCATGGCTCTCGGCTTTGCGCATGCCTGCCGCGCCGGCATTTCGTTCGGCAAGGACGACATGGTGATTCCGGACACCAAGCTGAAGCTGGTCTCCGATACCGAGGCTTTGGCCAAGGAGTACGAGCAGCAGTACAATGACGGCCTGATCACGCAGGGCGAGAAGTACAACAAGGTGGTCGACGCCTGGGCCAAGTGCTCGGAGAAGGTCGCCGACGAGATGATGGCCCGCATCAAGGCGGTCGAGTTCGAGGAAAACGGCCGTCAGAAGCCGATGAACTCGATCTATATGATGTCGCATTCGGGTGCGCGCGGCTCGCCCACCCAGATGCGCCAGCTCGCCGGCATGCGCGGCCTGATGGCCAAGCCTTCGGGCGAGATCATCGAGACGCCGATCATCTCGAACTTCAAGGAAGGCCTCACCGTGCTCGAGTACTTCAACTCGACCCACGGCGCCCGCAAGGGTCTGGCCGACACCGCCTTGAAGACGGCGAACTCGGGGTACCTGACCCGCCGTCTGGTCGACGTGGCGCAGGACTGCATCGTCAATTCGCTGGATTGCGGCACCGACAAGGGCCTTACCATGCAGCCGATCGTCGATGCCGGCCAGATCGTCGCCTCGGTCGGTCAGCGCGTGCTCGGCCGCACGGCGCTCGACGACATCAACCACCCGGTCTCCGGCGAAGTGCTGGTCAAGGCCGGCAAGCTGATGGACGAGCGTGACGTGGAGCAGATCGAGAAGGCCGGCGTCCAGTCGGTCCGCATCCGCTCGGCGCTGACCTGCGAGGTCAGGACCGGCGTCTGCGCGGTCTGCTACGGTCGCGATCTTGCCCGCGGCACGCCCGTCAACCAGGGCGAGGCCGTCGGCGTCATCGCGGCGCAGTCGATCGGCGAGCCGGGCACCCAGCTCACCATGCGCACCTTCCACATGGGCGGCACCGCGCAGGTGGTGGATTCTTCGTTCCTCGAAGCCTCCTATGAGGGCAAGGTCGAGATCCGCAACCGCAACGTGGTGCGCAACTCCGAAGGCCAGCAGATGGTGATGGGCCGCAACATGGCGGTTCTGATCCTTGACGAGGCCGGCAAGGAACGCGCTACGCACCGCGTCGCCTACGGCTCGCGCATTTTCGTGGATGACGGCGACAAGGTGAAGCGCGGGCAGCGCATCGCCGAGTGGGATCCTTACAC
>NZ_RZST01000106.1:0-16552 GCF_003997575.1 Mesorhizobium sp. M1A.F.Ca.IN.022.07.1.1 | reverse complement strand
CTACATGCCCGATGCCAATCTGTTCCCCGACGATCTCGTACGTGTCTACACGGTCATCGCACCGCGGCTCGGCCGGCAGGCCGAGCCGCGGTGCGATGACCGTGTAGACACGTACGAGATCGTCGGGGAACAGATTGGCATCGGGCATGTAGCGGGCCTGCCGGTAAAGGGCCAGCGCTTCTTCGCCGTCGATTGAGACACCGGCCTCCGCAGCGATCTCGGCCAGGCAGGTCGTTATGCCGCCTTCGAAGTCGATCAGCGTGCCGACCACATCGAAGGTCATGTATTTGAATTCGCTAAAGCCCCTGGCCAAGACTGGCTCTCCTCTGCGCGCGGCCGAATTACTGATGCTGAACAGAACAAAATTCCGTGCTGTCCCGGGCGTCGGCCTTTTTTCAAAAGCCCGGAAATCCGGGCTTTCTGGCCTTGTCTTAAAAAGCAGTCTGGCACTTCCCCCGCGCTGGATTCGCCGAAAAGGCGCGAGGTAGCGGCACAAAATTGCGAAATCGTCTGCCGCGGCGATATTTCGAGATGCCAAAAATGCGTCGCCCTTCATGCAAGCGCCCGGCGGACATCGGCGTCGTCCAGCGTCTGGTCCAGCGTGCGGCGCGTGCGCTCGATGATCGCATCGATGTCGCCGTCGGTGCAGCAGAGCGGCGGGGCGTAGCCGAGAACCCCATGCGCGAAGGCGCGGATGATCAGGCCGTTGTCCCAGGCCCTGTCGAAGACGCGCCGCGCCGGCATGGCCGAGGCTGGAAGCGGCGTTTTCTTCTTTTTGTCGACCACCAGTTCGATCGCGGCGAGCATGCCGCGACCCCGCACATCGCCGACCAATGGATGGTCGCTTAAGGCAGACAGGCCCGCTATCAAGCGCGCGCCCGCCCTGGCGCCGTTCTCCAGAAGGCCTTCCTCATAGAGCTTCAGCACCTCGAGCGCGACGGCGGCGCTGACCGGATGGGCGGAATAGGTGTAGCCGTGGCCGACGGCCGAGGCGCCTGCGCCATCGGCGATGACGTTATAGACATGATCGGCCATCAAGACAGCGCCCATAGGGACATAGCCTGAGGTCAGGCCCTTCGCGGTGGTCATGAAGTCGGGAACGATATCCTCCTCCGTGCAGGCAAACAGGGGGCCGGTGCGGCCGAAACCGGTGATCACCTCGTCGGCGATGAAGAGGATGCCGTATTCACGGCAGAGCTCGCGCATCGCCTTGATCCAGCCTTTCGGCGGGACGATAACGCCACCCGAGCCCTGGATCGGCTCGGCGTAGAAGGCGGCGACCCGCTCCGGCCCGACCTCCTCGATCTTCGCCTTCAGCGCGGCGAGCGATGCGGCGATGATCGCGTTCGGGTCATCGCCAACCGGATTGCGATAGGGATAGGGCGAGGGGATCTTGTGCTGCCATTCGAACGGAATGCCGAAACCGGCATGAAAGGCGGGCAGGGCGGTCAGGCCCGCGCCGACCACCGACGATCCGTGATAACCCTGCTCAATGGAAATAAACTGGTCGCGTTCAGGCTCGCCTCTGGCATTCCAGTAGTAGCGGACGAACCGGATCGTGCTGTCGACCGCGTCCGATCCCCCGAGAGTGAAATAGACGTGATTGAGATCCCCGGGCGCCCGGTCGGCCAGCTCCGAGGCGAGCCGGATGGCGGGCTCCGAGCCGAGATCGAAATAGGCGGTGGCGTAGGGCAACTCGCGCATCTGCCGGGCCGCCGCCTCGACGATGCTGTCGTGACCATAGCCGGCATTGACGCACCACAGTCCGGCGAAGCCGTCGAGAAGTTGCCGGCCGGACGCATCGGTCACGGTAGCACCCTTCGCCGATTTCAGCACCCGCACGCCGAGCGCCTCATGGCCGCGATATGAGGCGACCGGATGGATGAGATGGGCGCGGTCGAGTTCGATCAGGGAATTGGCGAGCATTGTTGTCCTCCGGACTATCCGAGCGCCTGGTTGGCGAGGGCGTAAACTTTTGGCCTGGCCTGTTCGGCCCCATTCTTGGCCGGACGGTCCATAGCGACGCCGCCCCCGACATGAGCAAGGCCGATTTCTCCGAGCCAGCCGGCGATGCGGGTCCTGCTTTCGGTATCCACGCGCAGGAAAGCGCCAGGGCGAGACGCGGCGAAAAAGCTGATCAGGGCCTTGGCGTCGTCTGCATTTCCCGCGATGACGGGGCCGATCACCTCGCCGCGTCCGAACGGGCGGATTGCGGCATAGGCCGCGATGACGCCACTGCGGCGGATGACTGCGAATTCACCCCGCTCGGCCAGCGCATCGATCAAAGCTTCTCGGTCGGCGCCGTAGGCGTCACGGTCCAGGGCCTTGATTTTCCGCAGGTCGTGGGTGCCCGCGGCTTCCACACCGCCGGGAGCCTCAAGCGCTGCCACCTGGCCCTGATGCTGAAGAATCGTGCCCGAGGGCACGAAGCCAAGCTTCTCATAAAGGGGCATGCCGTCGGTCGTGGCGACGAGCCGCAGCGGACGGTCGCCGGCAAGGGCGATGGCCCGTTCCATGAGCCGGCGCCCGAGCCCTTTGCCTCGCGCGTTCCTGTCGACGATCACCATGTTGATCATGGCGCAATCGGCACCGTAAGCCGTTACCAGGATTGTCCCTGCGACCCGGCCCTGGTCGTCGAGCGCAACCGCGCCGCTCGAAAGCTGCAGCGCCATCTGCCAATCCTGCGGGCGATGCGGCCAATTCTCCTGCCGAGATAGCCCGACTGCACCCTCGATATGATCCGGCCCGAAGTCCTGGAGTTCGATCTCGCCTTGCTGCATGATGCACCTTTCAGTCTGACCCCAAGTCTCGATCATCAGTGCGCCCCAGATCGTCTGAAGGTCTCGACTACGGCGGTATCATTCGCCGTTGCTGAGGGGGTGCGCCGCATCTTGTGCTGGCCCCTATGGAACTGGATGCGTTTAGCGCCTCGACCGGCGGCATCCTTCGACGCTCAAGATGCTACAGCGTGCCAAACGGAACCGCGGATACGGAACTTTCTGCTTTCGGCAGCCGCTTTTCGGTCAAGTGGGTCGCTTCCTGCCGGCCTATGATGAAAGATGTCCCAACACGGATGTGCTTCCACGGAGATCGACGGATATGGCTTCTTTTAGGCCCAAATACATCACCTTCGACTGCTACGGCACGTTGACCAATTTCCAGATGGCCGAGGCGGCGCGTGACCTCTATGGCAGCCAGCTCGACGAGCCGCGCATGCAGGCGTTCATTAAGAACTTCGCGGCTTACCGGCTCGACGAGATCCTGGGCGACTGGAAGCCCTATGCCGACGTCGTCCACAACGCGCTCGAGCGCGCCTGCAAGCGCAACGGCGTCTCCTTCAGCCCGGACGACGCCACGATGGTCTATGAGCGTGTCCCGACCTGGGGGCCCCACGCGGACGTTCCAGCCGGCCTGGCGAAGGTTGCCAAGGAGATTCCGCTGGTCATCCTCTCCAACGCCATGAACGCGCAGATCATGTCCAATGTCGAGAAGCTCGGCGCGCCATTCCATGCCGTCTACACGGCCGAACAGGCGCAGGCCTACAAGCCACGCTTCAAGGCTTTCGAATACATGTTCGATAGGCTGGGCTGTGGTCCGGAGGATGTTCTTCACTGCTCGTCCTCCTTCCGCTACGACCTGATGTCGGCGCATGATCTCGGGATCAAGAACAAGGTCTGGGTCAATCGCGGCCACGAGCCGGCCAACCCCTATTACGGCTATGTCGAGATCGCCGACATTTCCGGTCTTCCGGGCGTGGTCGGGCTTTGAAACTGACGGATTGCAAATGAAGCTGGTCTCCTACTGGCACGACACCGCTCCAGTTTTTTCCGGCGGGGCGCAAGGCCCGGTCGAGGGACACTACGACGCCGCCATCATCGGCGGCGGCTTCACCGGCCTCGCCGCCGCCCGCCAACTGGCGAAGGCCGGCGCCAAGGTGGCGGTGCTGGAAGCAGAGCGGGTCGGCTGGGGTGCGTCGGGACGCAATGGCGGGCACCTGAACAACGGCCTCGCCCACAGCTATCTTTCGGCCAAGGCGGAACTCGGCAAGGAGCGCGCGATCGCGCTCTACCGGGCGCTGGACGATTCCGTCGACACGATCGAGGCGCTGGTCGCCGAGGAGGGTATCGACTGCAACTTCCGCCGCTCCGGCAAGCTGAAGCTCGCCTCCAAGCCGCAGCATTTCGAAGCGATCGCCCGTAACTTCGAGGCCGTCCATGCCGAGGTGGATCCGGATACGGCGCTGCTGTCGCCGAACGATCTCAAATCCGAGATCGGCTCGCCCTTCCATGGCGCGATGCTGTCGAAGAAGAGCGCCATGATGCATATGGGCCGCTACGTGGCCGGGCTGGCGACGGCCGCGGTTCGCCATGGCGCCGTCATCCACGAGAATGCGGCGGTGACGGATCATAGGCAGTCGGGCACGCGGCATCAGCTGACCACCTCCCGCGGCCGCATCAGCGCCGACAATGTGCTGGTGGCGACCGGCGCCTACACCACGCCGAATTTCGGCTATTTTCGCCGCAGGATCATTTCCGTCGGCAGCTTCATCATCGCCACGCGACCGCTGAGCGACGCCGAGATCGCCGCGACCATGCCCGGCAACCGGACATGCGTGACCTCGATGAACATCGGCAACTACTTCCGGCTTGCGCCGGACAAGCGCCTGATCTTTGGTGGCCGCGCACGCTTCTCGGCGACATCGGACCAGCGCTCCGATGCCAAGAGCGGACAGATATTGCGGGCAAGCCTCGCGGCGATCTTCCCGCAGCTCGCCAGGGTCGAGATCGATTATTGCTGGGGCGGGCTGGTCGACATGACCAAGGACCGCTTCCCGCGGGCCGGCTATCATGACGGGGTCTGGTACGCGATGGGCTATTCCGGCCACGGCGCGCAGCTTTCCACCCATCTGGGGATGATCATGGCCGATGCCATGCTTGGTCGCGCGGACCGCAATCCGATGAAGGGGCTCGAGTGGCCCGCCATTCCCGGCTATTCCGGCAAGCCCTGGTTCCTGCCGATGGTCGGTCTCTACTACAAGGCGCTCGACCGGATCCAGTGATCGGGGCTGGGGTTTAACCCAGCCCGCCCATGTGGAAGCTCTTCAGTTCCAGATATTCCTCGATGCCGGCCTGCGCGCCCTCGCGCCCGAGGCCGGACTGCTTGACGCCGCCGAAGGGGGCTATCTCCATCGAAACCGAGCCGGTGTTCAGACCCACCATGCCGAACTCCAGCGCCTCGCCGACGCGCCAGGCGCGCTTCAGGTTCTCGGTGTAAAAGTAGGAGGCAAGCCCGTAAGGTGTGCCGTTGGCAAGCGCGACCGCTTCCTCTTCCGTCTCGAAACGGAAAAGCGGTGCGACCGGACCGAAAGTCTCCTCGCTGGCGAGTTCCATTTCGTTTGTCGCACCGGCCAGCACCAGCGGGGCGACATATTGAGGACCCTCCGGCAGCACCGGCTTCTCGGTGACGATCGTCGCGCCTTTGGCAAGCGCGTCCTCGACGTGCCGATTGATTTTCTCGACCGCCGCCATGTTGATCATTGGGCCGATGGCGACACCGGGCTGCGTGCCCGGTCCCACCGTCAACGCATTGACGCGGGCGCTGAGCTTGGCGGAGAAGGCGTCATAGACTCCGGCCTGGACGAGAATGCGGTTGGCGCACACGCAGGTCTGGCCGCCATTGCGGAACTTCGACGCCAGCGCCCCCTCGACGGCGAGGTCGAGGTCGGCGTCGTCGAAGACGATGAAGGGCGCGTTGCCGCCGAGCTCGAGGCTGAGCCTTTTCACGCTGTCGGCCGCTCCGCGCATCAGCAGCGAGCCGACCCTGGTCGAACCGGTGAAGGAGATCTTGCGCACGGTCTCATTCGCCATGATCTCGTTGCCGATCTCGGCCGGCATGCCGGTGACGATGTTGATGACGCCGGCGGGAATACCCGCGCGTTCGGCGAGCACGCCGAGCGCCAACGCCGAATAGGGCGTGAACTCGGAGGGCTTGATCACCACCGTGCAGCCGGCGGCCAGCGCCGGCGCAACCTTGCGGGTGATCATCGCATTGGGAAAGTTCCAAGGCGTGATGATGCCGCACACGCCGACGGGTTCCTTCAGGACGATGATGCGGCGGTCTGATGTAGGCGAGGGGATGGTGTGGCCATTGATCCGGCGCGCCTCCTCGGCGAACCATTTGACGAAGGACGCTCCGTAGCGGATCTCGCCTTTGGCTTCGTCCAGCGGCTTGCCCTGTTCCGTGGTCAGGATCAGCGCGAGATCGTCCAGATGCTTAAGCATCAGACCATGCCAGGCCTCCAGCAGGGCGGCGCGTTCGGCGTGGGTCTTCTTTTTCCAATCCCGATAGGCGGAAGCCGCGGCCTCTATGGCCGCGCGGGCCTCCGGGCCGGCCATGTCGGGCACTGTGCCGATTGATATCTGTGTTGCCGGATCGATCACATCGACCGTTCTGCCGGAACCTGCCGCGACCCATCTGCCGCCGATCAGGCCGGCCTCGCGGAAGAGGCTTTTGTCTTTCAGGCTTTTCATGGAGAACGACCTCGCAAATCAGGTGAGCGCCGCGACAACGGCGGATGTGATGGCGTCCGTACGATCTTTGCCGGCCGTGGTTCCCACCCCTCCCGCCGTTGTCGCTTCGATCGCGTTCATGACGCCGCCGGCTGCGTCCTTTTCGCCCAGATGGTCGAGCATCATTGCGCCCGACCATATGGCGGCGATCGGGTTGGCGATGCCGAGGTGGGCGATGTCGGGCGCGGAGCCGTGCACGGGCTCGAACATGGACGGCGCCGAGCGGTCGGGGTTGATGTTGGCGGAAGCCGCGTAGCCGAGCCCGCCCTGGATCGCCGCGCCGATATCCGTCAGTATGTCGCCGAAGAGATTGGAAGCGACGACCACGTCGAGGCTCTGCGGATCCATGATCATGCGCGCAGCGAGCGCGTCGACGTGATAGCTGGTCACGTCGACGTCCGGATAGTCGGCGGCCAGCTTGCGCGTGATCTCGTCCCAGAACACCATTGAATATTTCTGCGCGTTGGACTTGGTGACGGAAGCCAGCCTGCCACGCCGCGCCCGTGCCTGCTCGAAGCCGAAGCGCAGGATGCGCTCGACACCGGCCCGGGTGAAGATCGAGGTTTCCACCGCGACCTCGTCCAGCGTGCCTTGATGCACACGCCCGCCGGCGCCGGAATATTCGCCTTCGGTGTTTTCGCGGATGCACAGAATATCGAAGCTCTCGGCCCGCAGCGGCCCCCTCACACCAGGCAGCAGCCGGTGCGGCCGGATATTGGCGTATTGCACGAATGCCTTGCGGATCGGCAGCAGCAGCCCGTGGAGAGAAACGGAATCAGGCACCTGCGTCGGCCAGCCGACGGCCCCGAGCAGGATGGCGTCGAAGCGGCGCAATGTCTCGATGCCGTCCTCGGGCATCATGCGGCCGGTTTCCTTGAAGAAACGACAGGACCATGGAAACTCGGTCCCAGTCAGGGCAAAGCCGGAGTGCTTGGCCACGGTTTCCAGCACCGTCCAGGCGGCGGCGGTCACATCGCGACCGATGCCATCACCGGGGATCAGGGCGATCGAGTAGGTCTTCATCGGCATCTCTTCACAGGCTGATCAGGACGCTCTTGGTCCTGCGGTTGGCGAGATAGGCCTCGCGGCCAAGGTCCTTGCCGATGCCGGAGCGCTTGTAGCCACCGGTCGGCAGGATGTGGTCGCGCGAGCGGCTGTAGCGGTT
This sequence comes from Mesorhizobium sp. M1A.F.Ca.IN.022.07.1.1, assembly GCF_003997575.1. Lineage (NCBI taxonomy): Bacteria > Pseudomonadati > Pseudomonadota > Alphaproteobacteria > Hyphomicrobiales > Phyllobacteriaceae > Mesorhizobium > Mesorhizobium sp. M1A.F.Ca.IN.022.07.1.1. The sequence goes on along the minus strand of NZ_RZST01000106.1, from coordinate 8,818 downwards.
GACCCACACGGTGCCCGCTTCCAGCTTGCGCGCGAGACGGATTGTGCGAGACAGATCGGCGGTGAACAGGCCGGAAGCCAGTCCGTAGGTCGGATGGCTGGACAGCGCCAGCGCCTCGTCTTCGGCCTCGAAGGTCTGGACCGTCAGGACCGGGCCGAAGATTTCCTCGACGATCGCCGGATTGACCTGGTCGACATTGGCGATCAGCGTCGGTTCGTAGAAATAGCCGGGGCTGTCCATAAAGGTGCCGCCGGTCAGGCATTCGCCGCCGCCCTCGACCGCGGCCCGCACGATGGCGTCGACACGTCCCCGCTGCCGTTCCGATATGATCGGCGAATACTGCGTCGTCTCGTCCCAGGTCGGGCCGGGCTTCACCGCCTTCATCTTTTCCAGAATCGAGGCCGTCAGCTTGCCGGCCACACTCTTCTCGACGATCAGGCGCGTGCCGGCCACGCAGGCCTGGCCGGCATTGAAGGTGACGCTGCCGGCGATTGCGGCCGCCGCCTTGTCGAGATCGGCATCGGCAAAGACGAGCTGCGGGCTCTTGCCGCCGAGCTCCAGCGTCATAGGCTTGACGCCGGTGCGGGCGACGTTCTCCATGATCGCCGAGCCGGCGCGGGTCGAACCGGTGAAGCTGACCTTGGCGATCTCGGGATGGCCGGTCAACGCCGTGCCGGTCGTGGGACCGTCGCCGAGCACCACGTTGACAAGTCCTGCCGGCAGGCCGGCTCTGACGGCGAGCTGCGCCAAATAGACGGTCGAGAACGGCGTCATTTCCGAAGGCTTCAGCACGACTGCATTGCCCGCAGCCAGCGCCGGGCCGAGTTTCCAGCCGGCCATCGAGATCGGAAAATTCCAGGGCGTGATCGCGGCCACGACGCCATAGGGTTCGCTCATGATCATGCCGAAACTGGCGTCGTCGGTCGGCGCGAGTTCGCTGCCTTCCTTATCGGCGAACTCGGCAAAGAAGCGGATCTGCTCGGCGGTCACGGCGATGTCGCCGGCGGCGAGCTGGCCCACGGGCCGGGTCGAGGACAGCGCCTCGATCCTGGCGAGCGTTTCGGCTTCCGCTTCCATCAAATCGGCCCAGGCGTGGAGCGCCCTGGTGCGCTCGCGCGGCCGGACGCCGCCCCAGTTGCTGGCTTTCAGCGCCGCTTTGGCACTTTCCACCGCCCGGTTCACCAAGTCCGCACCGGCCACGGGGCAGGCGGCATAGGACTTGCCGTCGGACGGACGGCGCATCTCGATCGCACCCTCGGCCGAAATCAGCTCTCCATCGATGAAGTGGCCGACGGGAAGCGAGATTGTATCGGGATCGAAGCTCAGGCTCATGGGCAACCACTCGGTAGCATCGGCCTCAGCCTAGCCCGTGCCGACACGCAGCATGCGCTGTTCGGCGATCCGCCGCCGACGAATGTTGCGTGCTGGGGACAAGAGACGGCAAAATCTTCCGCTCGGTCAGGGCCTGCGCGGGCGCTCGCTAGCCCACTGTGACGTAGATCTTGCGCACGGTCTCGATGGTCTTCCAAACACCCGTGAAGCCCGGCTTCATGACGAAGCTGTCGCCGGCCCGGTAGGTCACCGTTTCGCCGGCGTCGGGCGTGATTTCGACCACGCCGGCGAGGATATGGCAGAACTCGAAGGTTTCCCCCTTGATCGAGCGCGTTTCGCCGGGCGTGGCCTCCCAGACGCCGGTATGGACAAGGTCGTCCTTGGCCACGTCCTGCGCCCAGGTTTTGAAGGCGGGATTGCCGGCAATGAGCCGCTCCGGCAGCGCGGTCGATTCGCGGGGCGAAAAGCTCGGGTTGATATCGATGGACTTGAGCAAGGACAAAGGATGGCCTTTCCAGTTGAGTTTCAATAACCGCGCGACCGGTCGACGAGCCCGATGGGATCGAGCCCGGCGCGGTGGCGCTTGATGTTGTCGATGACGGCCTGGGCGGCGGTCACGGGTTGGGTCACGCTGGCTATGTGCGGAGTGAGGATGATCTTCGGATGCGACCAGAACGGATGTCCCGCGGGCAGCGGTTCGGGATCGGTCACGTCGATCATCGCCGACGACAAATGGCCGCTATCGAGCGCGGCGACAAGCGCTTCGTGATCGAGCTGCGGGCCTCGACCCGTATGAACGAGAGCCGCCCCGTCAGGCAGTTTCGCGAACAGGCCGGCGTTCAGAAATCCGCGCGTCTCCTCGGTCAGTGGCAGCAGGCAGATCAGTATGTCACTGGCCGCCAGCATCTGCTCCAGCCCAAGCTCGCCATGATAACAGGTCACCCCTTCGAGCCGCCGCGGGGAGCGGCTCCATCCGGAGAGCTGGAAGCCGAAAGGTTTCAGCCGGTCGAGGACGGCTTGGCCAAGCTGTCCGAGGCCGAGCACGCCGATCCGGCGCGACGCGGCTTGAGGCTGAGGGATGTCGCGCCATTCTCCGGCGCGCTGCTGCGCCAGATAGGCCGGCAAGTTGCGGTGGAGCGCAAGCACGGCGAGCGTCACATACTCCTGCATCATGCGCACGATGCCCTCCTCGACCATGCGCACGATCTTCACCGGCGCGGGCACCGCGTCGAAGCGGAACTGATCGACGCCGGCGCCGATGGAGAACAGGATTTCGAGGTTGGTGTAGCGGTCGAGGTTCTCCGGCACCGTCCAGGTGATCAGGTAGCGCACTGCGTCGGGATCGACCGTAGCGGCATCGATCGTGAAGGGGAGGTCCGGCAACTCCTTAGCGAAGGCCTCGGCGAAGATCGCGCCACGCCGCGCGTCGGAATTGAAGAGGAATGTCATTCCGGCTGCTCCTTCAGGCCGCGCATCGCGCGCCCAGCGCCTCGATCATCTGCTGGCAGGCGGCGAGCTCGCTGGCGAGAATATATTCGTCCGGCTTGTGGGCGCGCCCGATATCGCCGGGGCCGCAGATGATCGCATCGAGCCCGGAGCCTTGGTAAAGTCCGGCCTCCGTCCCGTAGCTGACGGCGGCTAAAGGCGCTTCGCCGGTCAATTCGCGCAGCAGTCCCGCCAGAGCCGAGTCTTGCGGCAGCGACAGCGCCGGATAGGCGCTAATCGGCTTCCATTCAACAACATAGCCTTGAGCGGCAAGAGCTTCAGCCCGCGCCTTGACCGGGGTGAGCAAGCCAGCCGGTTCGATGCCCGGTATTGCGCGCGCCTCCAGGTCGAGCGTGCAGCTGTCGGGGATGATGTTGACCGACTGGCCGCCTGCGATCACACCGGCCTGCAGCGAGGAATAGGCCGGCTCAAAGGTTGGGTCGGACGCGCCATGCATCAGCCGCTCCGCTCCACTCACGGCGGCGCTCAGCACATCGGACATCGCATGGATGGCGTTAAGCCCAAGATCCGGTCGCGAGGAGTGGCCGGAGCGGCCGCTGATGATTACGCGGGCGGCCGCCTTGCCCTTGTGGCCGCGCACGGCGCGCATGCCGCTCGGCTCGCCGACGATGACGCCGAGCGGCTTGGCGCAAAGCTCGGGCAGCCCGGCGATCAAATGCGGCACGCCCCGGCACCCGATCTCCTCGTCATAGGAGAAGGCGAGGTGGATCGGTCTGGCGAGGCGCAGCCGCACAAGCGCAGGCACGGCGGCGAGCGCGGCGGCGAGAAACCCCTTCATGTCGGTGGTGCCGCGTCCGTAGAGCCGTTCGCTCTCCCGGCGCAGCGAAAAAGGGGCCGAACTCCATTGCGGCTCGCCGGCGGGGACGACGTCCATATGGCCGGATAGGATGTAGCCCGGAACCTCGGCCGGGCCGATGGTGGCGAAAAGATTGAAACGGTCGCCCTCTGGCCCTGGGAGCAGGGTGACCTTCGCGCCTTGTTCGGCGAGATGAGCCTCGATCCAGCCGGCAATGTCGCCGTTGGGCTTGCCGGCGACCGACGGAAAGGCGACGAGACGGTCGAGGATGTCGAAGACGTCCATTGCAGCCCTCAAGGCATTTAGGGTTCGCCGGCATCGATGCCGCATGCTGGCGAATTTCCGCAGAGGATGGGTGCGTTGCCACGCGATTGCATGCCGAAAGCGGAAGTGTTTCAGTTGAATCTTGCGTTGGTGCACGGCTTTCGAGCAAATCCTGTGGGGTTTGCTTGTCTAGCGTTGGCGGGCACGGGTCAGCGGTCTGCTCGCCCGTTGATTTTTGAGGGTTCTTTCAGGGCCATGGAAGTTAAGCCGTCCGAAAGCTTGAAAATCGATGCCTTCTCGATGCGTATCGGCGACGTCCAAGATGTCGACCTGGAGAGGTTGCACGCGCTCTCGCTGTCGGTGGGATGGCCGCATCGCGCCGAGGACTGGCAATTCCTGCGTGAATCGGGCCAAGGCTTCGTGGCGCTCGATGAGATCGGCCGGGCTCTCGGTTCGGCCATGTGGTTCCCGCATGGCGCCAATTTCGCCACCGTGGGGATGGTCATCACCTCGCCGCGGCTTCAGACGCAGGGGGCGGCGCAATGGCTAATGAAGCGGATCTTCGAAAGGATTCCCGGGCGCGATCTGCGCCTCAACGCAACCCGTGCTGCGCGGCGGCTTTATCTCTCTCTCGACTTCCAGCCGGAGAAGACCGTCTATCAATGCCAGGGCATCGCGCGCGTGCCGACAGCGGGCCGGCCGACGGAAGGGCGCGGCAACGTCCGGACCTTGGACGCGGGTGATATTGCGGCGGCGATCGCCCTGGACGCGGCGGGATTTGGCGTGAGGCGGACAGCGCTCATTGAAAAGCTCTTCGAGCATTCGGCCGGCTATGGCCTTTTCGACGGGAACAAGCTGACCGCTTTTGCCCTCTGCCGACCGTTCGGGCGGGGCCATGTCATAGGGCCGGTCGTGGCGGGAAGCGACCCCGACGCCCTTGCGGTCGTCCGGCCGCACGTGGCCTACCATTCGGGATATTTCCTCAGGATCGACACGCACATGGACAATGGCCAGTTCGCCGCCTTCCTGTCGCATAGCGGAATGCCGGTCTTCGATACGGTGCTGACCATGTCGAAGGGCAAATGCCTTGGCGATTTCTCCGACGGCGGCTCGGCTAGGCCGAAGACCTATGCCTTAGCAAGTCAGACCCTCGGATAGTTGTCTTCGGATTGCTTCCTTCCCCCGGACGGATGGCTGCCGAGCCGTCAGCCTAAACGGTTTCTACATGGGCGTTGGCTCGTTCCATGATCCACCCTCTGACGGTCCTCACCACGCTGCCTTTCGAAAGCTGGCTCTCCGAAAGATAATAGGTCCATGGACTGGCGGCCCGCACGGGGAAAGGCTCCACCAGAAGCCCGCGGCTGATATAGGTTCTCGCCAGCGAATATTGCGTGGCGACGCAGCCCGCGCCCATTGCCGCCAGTTCCAGCGCAATGTTCGAGGCGTTCGTGGTAATGCCTTTCTCATAATCCGAAATGTCGATCTGCAGCGCGTCGCCCATGCATTGCCAATATTCTTGGCGGCCATGGACGAAGATCCAGTCGACATTGAGGATATCGCGCGGCGAGCGCAGCCCTTTCGGGCCGGACAGCAGGCCGGGTGCGCAGAGGATGGCGAGCTGGTCGTTCCACAGCGGAACGCCACTCGGCGGGCGGTCGTCGAAGCGGCGGGTCGAGATGGTGATGTCGGCGATCTGCTCGCTGAGGTCTTCCCAGATCGTGCCGTGCAGAACGACCTCGATCTCCGGATGGATTTGCCGGAACGCCGCCATGCAGCCGGCCAGCCAGTTTTCGGCCAGGCTCATTGGGCAGGAGATGACGACCGTCCTGTTGCGCGAGGAGGCGACGATCGCCTCCGTGGCGTGATCGATCTGGTCGAGCGCCTGCCGCAGCGTAGGCAGGAAGGCCTCGCCCATTTCGGTCAGCTTCAGGCTGCGCGGATAGCGCACGAAGAGCTGCCGGCCAAGATAGTGTTCCAGCCCCCGCACATGATTGCTGACCGCCGCCTGGGTGTAGCCGAGCTCGCTGGCAGCGAGGGTGAAGCTGAGATGCCGCGCCGAACACTCGAACGAGCGGATATAGTTCAGTGGGGGTGGCGGCTTCATGCGATCGCTCCTTGGCGAAGCGAAAACTAGACCGGCTTCGTTGGCCTCCGCAATCGCCTTGACCCCGATTTTTTTGTGCGATGGCGCCAAACTAATTACGTGCCTGGCCCATGAGACCAAATTATTCGTAGTTATCTTGGAGCGATCGGGACGCGAAAGGTGGCGCCATGGACCAGCGGACGACGGAAGGTGAGTCTGCTTCCACCGTATTTGCCCGTGTTGCCGACTTCGTGCTGCGCAGGTCGGCCGGCGCGTTCCCGCGCGACGTTCTGAAATCGGCAGCCCTCCAGTTCCTCGACACGATGGGCATTGCCATCGCCGCCGGCCCGATGCAGGCCGGACAAATCGCGCGCGATGCCGCGGTCATGCTCTACGGTTCCGGCGCCGACCGGCACGCGGCGAGGATGATCTTCGACGGCAGGCGCGCCAGCATGGCCGGCGCCGCCTTCGCGGCGGCGACCCAGACCGACAATCTCGACGGCCATGACGGTTACCCGCCGACCAAGGGGCACATCGGCGTGGCGGTTATCCCGGCGCTGCTTGCGCTCGCAGAAGAAAAGCCTGAGTTGACCGGCCCCGAGGCGCTGGCCGCGATCGTCGTCGGCTATGAGATCGCGGGGCGGGCCGGCATTGCGCTGCACGCAACCGTCTCCGATTATCACACCTCCGGCGCGTGGAATTCTCTTGGCGTGGCGGCGGTCGCGGCCCGCCTGCTTTCGCTTGACGACGATCAACTGCGCCATGCTTTCGGCATCGCCGAGTATCACGGACCGCGCAGCCAGATGATGCGCGAGATCGCAACGCCGACCATGCTGCATGACGGCTCAGGCATGGGGGCGCTGGTCGGCCTGTCGGCCGCCGTGCTTGCCGAAGCCGGTTTCGCCGGCGCGCCGGCGATCACGGTCGAGGCGCCGGAGGTCGCGGCACATTGGGATGACCTCGGCCTGTTCTGGCAGATGACCCGGCAATACATAAAACCGTATCCGGTCTGCCGCTGGGCCCACGCGGCGATCGACGCGACGCGCGCGCTTTGCCTGCAGCATGGGCTTCGGCCGGAAGACATACGCAAAGTCCATGTCAACAGCTTCCACTATGCGGCGACGCTGTTTGCCGGCATGCCGGACACGACATCAAAGGCGCAGTACAGCCTGCCCTTCGCCGTGGCCACGATGATCCACTATGGTCGAATCGGCGTGGAGCACATTTCGGGCTCGGGTCTGCGCGATGCCGCCGTCGCGGATTTGCTGAAGCGCGTCGAGGTGAACGAGGCGGCGAAGCACAGCGACCGTTTCCCCGCCGGGCGCTGGGCCGACGTGCAGATCGAGACGGTTGACGGCCGGCAGCTGGAGTCCGGAGATGTCCACGCACGCGGCGGCCCCGAAGCCCCGTTCAGCGAAGACGATATCGTCGCCAAGTACATGGAGTTTGCGTCGCCCGTTCTCGGCTCGACCAGGGCCGCCGCGATCCGGGACGGTATTCTCGGCCTGACCGACGCCGACCACCGGTTTTCCGAGGTGACCGCTCTGGTCTACGATCCTCCTGGCGGCCAGGGCAGCCATGCCGCTTAGGCTTCTCAAATACGGGCTTAGCCGCGACTATCCGGTGACGGGCGACATTCCTGCGACGCCTGAGCTGAAGCCGTCCTATGACGTGGTCATCGTCGGTGGCGGCGGGCATGGCTTGGCCTGCGCGCATTATCTGTCGAAATACCATGGTATCGCCAGCATCGCGGTGCTCGAAAAAGGCTATCTGGCCGGCGGCAATACCGCACGCAACACCACGACGATCCGCTCCAATTACATCACCCAGGAAGGCGTCGCCTTCTACAAGGAAGGCGTTTCGCTCTTCGAAGCGCTGTCGCAGGAACTCGACTTCAACGTCATGTTCTCGCAGCGCGGCCAGCTGACGCTCGCACACACGGAAGCGACGCTGCGCGCCTTCCATCTGCGCGCCGAGATGGGCAAGCATATGGGCACGCGCACCGAGGTGATCGACGCAAAAGAGGTCGAGAAGCTGGTGCCCGAACTCAACATGGATCGCGACGGTGCGCTCGAGATCCTCGGCGGCCTCTGGCATGCCGATGCCGGCACGGCCCGCCACGATGCGGTTGCCTGGGGCTTCGCGGCGCAGGCCTCGCGCCGCGGCGCCGAAATCCACCAGCGCACCGAAGTTCAAGGTTTTGAGGTCGAGAACGGCCAGGTGCGCGCTGTGGTGACGAACCGCGGACGGGTCGCCTGCGGCTCCGTGCTCATCGCCGCCGGCGGCATGAACTACGATGTTGCGATGATGGCCGGCGTGGAACTGCCGATCCGCTGCTACCCCTTGCAGGCAATGGTGACGCAGCCGCTGAAGCCCTGGCTGCACACGCTGGTCTCGTCCGTATCGCTGCACACCTATCTGGTGCAATCCTCGCGCGGCGAGATCGTCATCGGTGGCGGCTCGGATCCGTACCAGCTCTATTCGACCCGCTCGACGCTGGACATGAAGGAGCATCTGGCGGAAGGCGCCGTGCATCTCTTTCCCTTCCTGCAAGGTGTGCGGGTGCTGCGGCAATGGGCCGGCATCACCGACATGACGCCGGACTACAGCCCGATCATGGGCGCCAGCCCTCTCGCGAATCTGTGGCTCGATTGCGGCTGGGGCACCTGGGGCTTCAAGGCGACTGCGGTCGCCGGCAAGCGCATGGCGGAAACCATCGCCAGGGGCCGGGTTCCCGACCTGCTGAAGCCGTTTGCGCTGGAGCGCTTCGAGAAGTTCCGACTGCTCAACGAAATGGGCGCCACGGCGGCGAGCCACTGACCATGAAGCTGCTTGAC
>NZ_RZST01000105.1:0-16609 GCF_003997575.1 Mesorhizobium sp. M1A.F.Ca.IN.022.07.1.1 | reverse complement strand
CCCGATGATGAGCGAGACCGCCTATTTCGTGAAGGATGTGGTCGGCCCGAAAGGCGCCGTTTCGATCGTCGCCGGCCAGTCCGCAAGCAGCGCCAAGGAAGCCGAGGAGGTATCGGATTCCGCCGACATCGACCGCCACACCAAGACCGACGCGCTGAAGATCCACTACGCGCAGGTCGATGGCGACAAGAACTTCTCGAAGCCCGACGAGATCGTCAGCATGGAGGACGAGCCCGGCCATCAGGAGCTTTGCGACCGCGAGCAGGCCTTCTTCCTGCGCGCCATCCGTGAGGACCTCGATCTGACCGAGCAAATGGATGCCGCCGTCAACAGCCTGCGCATCGTTTTAGCCGCCGAGCAGAGCATCGCGGAGAAGCGGACCGTCGAGCTGACCTGAAGCTTCCGGTCAGCCTGCCGCGCAACCCCACATCTAGCCGCTTCGCGGCTGGGCAGTCCGCCGGCGGCGTGCCGATCGGCATGCAGCCAGTCGGGCCGCTATGTAGCGCTCTCCACGCAGTTGGAAGAGGAGATCCCGTGCAGGGACCGGCGGCCGGCCAACCAGCTTCCGGATCTTTGGAACAGCACGTTGCCGCCGCCTTCATCCCGTGGCGTCAATTTCCTATAAGATTCCTATTTCTTTGCTCCCCGCCTCGTCTCGAACCTTTATGGCGGTCGGGTCCATATTCCCCTCGAAAAACACTTTCATCGCCATCGCCGCCAAGGTGACGGGCGGTCCTGTGCAATTTTGAACTCGACCGTGTCGGGGTGCAAAAACAAGCCGAAACAAGGAATGCCTGCAATGGACCTCGTTGTTCTCGGGATGGGGATTTTGTTCTTCGTCCTGTCCTTAGCTTACGTCAAAGCCTGCGACAGAATCTGATCGAAGGGTCTTACAATGCTTTTCGACTACGTCCTCGGCGGCGCGGTGACCTTGTTCTTGCTTGCCTACCTCACCTACGCCCTCATCCGCCCAGAGCGCTTCTGATCGGCACACGGAAAGTCAGTTCATGACACTCAACGGCTGGATACAGATCCTCGTCTATTGCGGGATCCTGCTTTTGCTCGTGAAGCCGCTCGGCGGCTACATGCACCGCGTCTTCAAAGGCGACCGTACGTTGCTGTCGCCCGTGCTTGTCCCGATCGAGCGCGGCCTCTATCGCCTCGCCGGGACAAGCGAGAAGGAAGAACAGCACTGGGCCGCCTACGCCACCGGCATGCTGCTTTTCAACCTCGCCGGTTTCCTCGTGCTTTATGCCTTGCAGCGGCTGCAGGGCGCGCTGCCCTACAATCCCGCCGGGATGGCTGCGGTCGAACCGGAGCTCGCCTTCAACACCGCGGCGAGCTTCGTCACCAATACCAACTGGCAGAACTACGGCGGCGAAAGCACGATGTCCTACCTCGTGCAGATGGCCGGCCTCACCGTCCAGAACTTTGTTTCGGCCGCCGCCGGCATTGCCATTGCGATCGCGCTGATCCGCGGCTTTGCCCGCGCCTCGGGCAAGTCGATCGGCAGTTTCTGGGTCGACCTGACCCGCTGCACGCTTTACGTGCTCCTGCCGGCCTGCATCGTGCTGACGCTCGTCTATGTGTGGCTCGGCATCCCGCAGACGCTTGGACCCTATGTCGACGCCACCACGCTGGAAGGCGCCAAGCAGACGATCGCGCTCGGCCCAGTCGCCTCTCAGGTCGCCATCAAGATGCTTGGCACCAATGGCGGCGGCTTCTTCAACGCCAATGCCGCGCATCCTTTTGAGAATCCGGACGCCATCTCGAACCTGATCCAGATGCTGTCGATCTTCGCGCTCGGCGCCGGTCTCACCAACGTCTTCGGGCGGATGGTCGGCAGTGAGCGCCAGGGTTGGGCCATCCTTGCCTCGATGGGCGTGCTGTTTCTCGTCGGCGTCATCGTCTGCTACTGGGCCGAGGCCGCCGGCAGTCCGCTGGTGCATGCGCTCGGCATCGACGGCGGCAACATGGAAGGCAAGGAGACGCGCTTCGGAATTGCGTTGTCGGCGCTGTTCGCGGTCATCACCACGGCCGCCTCGTGCGGCGCCGTGAATGCCATGCATGATTCTTTCACCGCGCTTGGCGGCATGATCCCGCTGATCAACATGCAGCTTGGCGAGGTCATCGTCGGCGGCGTCGGCGCCGGCTTCTACGGCATCCTGATGTTCGTCGTCCTTGCCGTCTTCGTTGCCGGCCTGATGGTCGGCCGCACACCGGAATATCTCGGCAAGAAGATCGAGGCCAAGGAGGTCAAGATGGCGATGCTTGCCATCCTCTGCCTGCCGCTGGCGATGCTGATCTTCACGGCTATCGCCGTGGTCCTGCCGAGCGCGGTGGCCTCGATGGCCAATGGCGGCCCGCACGGCTTCTCGGAGGTGCTCTATGCCTATACGTCGGCGGCCGCGAACAACGGCTCGGCCTTTGGCGGACTGACCGGCAACACGCCCTGGTACAACATCACCATCGCGATCGGCATGCTGATGGGCCGCTTCCTGGTCATCATCCCGGCTTTGGCCATCGCCGGCTCGCTGGCCGCAAAGAAGACCGTGCCTGCTTCCGCCGGCACCTTCCCGACCGACGGCATGCTGTTCGTCGGCCTCCTGGTCGGCGTGATCGTCATCGTCGGCGGCCTCACCTTCTTCCCGTCGCTCGCCGTCGGTCCGATCGTCGAGCATCTGGCGATGATCCGCGGACAGACTTTCTGAGATGACCATGCCTTGGTTCAACAACATACCTCGGCACGATCGTCACCAATCCGGTGACGGAACGCCCGATGACGGAGGGGACGAGAAACCTCGTCCTTTCCCGACGCTCTCCACCTTCCTCGGCATGGCGGCCGTGCTGTTCGTGCTGTGGCTGCTGGCCTCGGGCCTTCCGCATCTGTTGCCGAAGACCGAACACCCGGCGCCATCCAACATCACCGATACTGGAGCCTTAAAATGAGCCAGTCCAAATCCGCGAGCATTCTGGATGCCAGCATCCTGATGCCCGCCATTGGCGGCGCTTTCCGCAAGCTCGATCCGCGCACGCTGATCAAGAACCCGGTGATGTTCGTCGTTGCCATGGTCTCAGCACTCACCACCGTGCTGTTCGTCAAGGATGTCATCACCGGCGGCGGCGATCTCGGCTTCACCTTGCAGATCATCATCTGGCTGTGGTTCACCGTGCTGTTCGCCAACTTTGCCGAGGCCGTGGCCGAGGGGCGCGGCAAGGCGCAGGCGGACTCGCTGCGCAAGGCGCGCACCGAGACCCAGGCCAAGCTGCTCGTCAACGCCGAGGATCGCGGCAAGTTCAAGTTGGTGCCTGGCACCAGCCTGAAGGTCGGCGACATCGTGCTGGTCGAAGCCGGCGACATCATCCCTTCCGACGGCGAGGTGATCGAAGGCGTGGCTTCCGTCAACGAGGCGGCAATCACCGGCGAATCCGCGCCTGTGATCCGCGAATCCGGCGGCGACCGCTCGGCCGTCACCGGCGGCACGCAGGTGCTGTCCGATTGGATCCGCGTGCGCATTTCCGCCGCCTCCGGCCAGACCTTCCTCGACCGCATGATCTCGCTGGTCGAAGGTGCGGAGCGCCAGAAGACCCCGAACGAGATCGCGCTTAACATCTTGCTTGTAGGCATGACGCTGATCTTCGTCCTGGCCACCGCGACCATCCCGAGCTTCGCCTCTTATTCCGGCGGCTATATCCCGGTAACGATCCTCGTCGCTTTGTTCGTGACACTGATCCCGACCACGATCGGCGCGCTGCTTTCGGCCATCGGCATTGCCGGCATGGATCGCCTGGTGCGTTTTAACGTGCTTGCCATGTCCGGCCGCGCCGTCGAGGCTGCCGGCGACGTGGACACCTTGCTCCTCGACAAGACCGGCACCATTACGCTCGGCAATCGCCAGGCGACCGAGTTCCATCCGGTGAAGGGGGTGACCGAACAGGAGCTGGCCGATGCTGCTCAATTGGCCTCGCTGGCTGACGAGACGCCGGAAGGCCGCTCGATCGTGGTGCTGGCGAAGGAAAAATACGGCATCCGCGCCCGCGATATGGCGACCTTGCATGCCACTTTCGTGCCCTTCACCGCGCAGACCCGGATGAGCGGCGTCGACATCGACGGCTCGTCGGTGCGCAAAGGCGCGGTCGATGCCGTGCTAGCCCATGTCAATCAAGCAACGGTGGCAAGCCATGGCACGCGTCCGACAAGCGACACCATGCGCGACCTGCAGGCCAGGGCCGACGAGATCGCCAAGGCCGGCGGCACGCCGCTGGCGGTCGAGCGCGACGGGCGCCTGCTCGGCGTCGTCCACCTCAAGGACATCGTCAAGGGCGGCATTCGCGAGCGTTTCGCCGAGCTTCGCAAGATGGGCATCCGCACGGTGATGATCACCGGCGACAATCCGCTGACCGCAGCGGCCATCGCGGCCGAAGCCGGCGTCGACGACTTCCTCGCCCAGGCGACGCCTGAAAACAAGCTGTCGCTGATCCGCGAGGAACAGGCCAAGGGCAAGCTTGTCGCGATGTGCGGCGACGGCACCAACGATGCGCCGGCGCTCGCCCAGGCCGATGTCGGCGTCGCCATGAACACCGGCACGGTCGCGGCGCGCGAGGCCGGCAACATGGTCGACCTCGACAGCGATCCGACCAAGCTGATCGAGATCGTCGAGATCGGCAAGGCGCTGCTGATGACGCGCGGTTCGCTGACCACCTTCTCGATCGCCAACGACGTCGCCAAGTATTTCGCCATCATCCCGGCCATGTTCGCCGTGTTCTACGTCGCGCCCGGCCAGTCGGCGGGCCCGCTGCAGGCGCTCAACATCATGCATCTGGCGACGCCGCAGAGCGCCATTCTGTCGGCGATCATCTTCAACGCGCTGATCATCGTCGCGCTGATCCCGCTGTCGCTGAAGGGGGTGAAATACCGCGCCATCGGCGCCGGCGCGCTGCTCACCCGCAATCTTCTCGTCTACGGCCTTGGCGGCATCATCGTGCCGTTCGCCGGCATCAAGGCGATCGACCTGATCGTCACGGCTCTTGGCCTGGCATAGGGACCCATTCCGATGTTCAAGCAACTCAGACCCGCTATCGTCATGATCGTTTTCTTCACGGTGCTGACCGGCCTCATCTATCCGATCGGCATGATCGGCATCGCGAAGGCGCTGTTTCCCAGGCAGGCCAATGGCAGCCTGATCGAAAGGGATGGCAAGGTTATCGGCTCCGAACTGATCGGCCAGGCCTTCGCCAGCGACCGCTATTTCCGCGGGCGGCCGTCGGCCGCCGGCGACGGCTACAACGCCGCCTCCTCCGGCGGCTCGAATCTCGGGCCGACCAATGCGAAGCTGATCGAGCGCATCAAGGCCGACGCCGACAGGCTGAAGGCCGAGAACCCGAACGCACCGGTTCCGATGGATCTCGTCACCACGTCTGGCAGCGGCCTCGATCCCGACATCAGCCCGGAGGGGGCCTATTTCCAGGTGCCGCGGATTGCCAAGGCCAGGGGCATCGATGAAGCCAAGGTGAAATCGCTTGTCGACGGCCATGTCGAGGATCGCGAGCTGGGCTTCATGGGTGAGCCGGTGGTCAATGTGCTGGCCCTCAACATGGGGCTCGACGATCTCAAATAATCAGCACTCGCAGCGGGGATCGACACGATCCCCGGTGCAATCCATGATTGGACTTGATGCCGGACGACAGGACCAACTTCGAGAACAGACCTTCTCCCGACGCGCTGCTCGAGCACGCGGAGCGGGAGGGCCGCGGCCGTCTGCGCATCTTCCTTGGCGCGGCGCCCGGCGTCGGCAAGACCTACGAGATGCTGTTGGCAGGCCGCGCCCGGCGCGCCGACGGCATCGACGTCGCGATCGGCGTCGTTGAAACGCATGGCCGCAAGGAAACCCAGGCGCTGGTCGAAGGCTATGAGGTGATCCCGCGACGCGAGGTCGAATACAGGGGCCGCGTCCTCGACGAGATGGACATCGACGCCATCCTGAAACGGCGGCCGGAGCTGGTTCTGATCGACGAGCTCGCGCACACCAACGGGCCCGGCAGCCGTCATCCCAAGCGCTATCTCGATGTTCAGGAAATCCTGTCGCAGGGCATCGACGTCTACACCACGCTCAACATCCAGCATGTCGAAAGTCTGAATGACGTCGTGGCGCAGATCACCCGCGTCAGGGTGCGCGAAACCGTTCCGGATTCCATCATCGACGAGGCCGACGACATCGAGGTCATCGACCTCACCCCGGACGACCTGATCAAGCGGCTGCATGAAGGCAAGGTCTATTTCCCGCAAACCGCTCAGCGCGCGATCGAGAACTATTTTTCGCCTGGCAATCTGACGGCGCTTCGCGAGTTGGCGCTGCGACGCACCGCGCAGCGCGTCGATGAACAGCTCCTCAGCCATATGCAGTCCCACGCCATTCCGGGACCGTGGGCGGCCGGCGAGCGGGTCCTTGTCTGCGTCGACTCGCGTCCGGACGGGAGCGCTCGTATCCGCTACGCGCGCCGGCTCGCCGATCGCCTGCGGGCGCCATGGACGGCGCTGCATGTCGACACGCCTCGCCTGGCCGGCATGTCCGAAGAGGACAAGGACCGGCTGGCGACAAACCTGCGCCTTGCCGAACAGCTCGGCGCCGAGGTGGCGACCATCCCGGGCCAGAACGTCGCCCAGGACATCGTGCGCCATGCGACGGCGAACAACTTCACCCATATCGTCATCGGCAGGCCGACCCGCTCGCGCTGGCGGGAACTGATCGAGGGCTCGCTCACCTATGACCTGATCCGCAATGCCGGCGACATCAGCGTCCATGTCATTTCGGGCAAGGAGCGCGATGCCGACATGCCGTCGGCCCGGGTGAAGGCCGCGCCCGAGCAGAAGCCCTTCCAGATCTGGCCCTATCTGTTCTCGACGGCCTATGTCGCCGGCGCGGTGGCCGTCAGCTCGATTCTCGATCAGTTCCTCGATGTCCGCAATCTGGCCAGCGTCCTGCTGCTGGCGGTGCTGACTTCTGCGGTGACGTTCGGACTCTGGCCGGCGCTCTACGCTTGTTTCCTGAGCGCGCTTGCCTTTAACTATTTCTTTCTCGAGCCGCGCTATACGTTCACGATCAGGGATCCGGAGAGCATCGTTGCCTTCGCGGTCTTTCTCGTTGTCGCAGTCATCGCCAGCAATCTGACGGCGCGCGTCCAGCGCCAGGCGGTCGCCGCCCGCTCACGCGCGCGAGCCACGCAGGACATCTACTCGTTCTCGAAGAAGCTCGCCGGCGCCGGCACGCTTGACGACGTGCTGTGGGCCACCGCCTTCCAGATCGCCTCGATGCTGAAAGTGCGCGTGGTGCTGCTTCTGCCCGAGAATGGAACGATCACCGTCAAGGCCGGCTATCCGCCGGACGATACGCTCGCCGAGGCTGACATCGCGGCGGCCCGCTGGGCCTGGGAACATGATCGCCCCGCCGGCCGCGGCGCCGATACGCTGCCCGGCGCCAAGCGCCTCTATCTGCCGTTGCGAACAGGCCGGACAGCGGTCGGCGTCGTCGGCCTCGACAACGACAAACAGGGCCCTTTGCTGACCCCCGAGCAGCAGCGCCTTCTCGACGCGCTTGCCGATCAGGCGGCGGTCGCCATCGAACGCATCCAGCTTGTCGCCGATGTCGACCGCGCCAGGCTGGCGGCGGAAGCGGACCGGCTGCGCACGGCGCTGCTTACCTCGATCTCGCATGACCTGAAGACGCCGCTGGCCGCCATCATGGGTGCCGCCGGCACGCTGCGGGAATACGCGGCCGCCCTTCCCGAAGAGGACCGCGCGGAACTCCTGTCGACGGTGGTCGACGAATCGGAGCGGCTCAACCGCTTCATCGCCAATCTGCTCGACATGACCAAGATCGAGTCCGGCGCCATGGAGCCGAACTACGCCCTCCATTATGTCGGCGATATCGTCGGCTCGGCGCTCGATCGCGCTCGCAAGATCACCGGCGAGCACCGCATTAACACCGACATTCCGCCGGACCTGCCGATGCTGCGCCTCGACCCGGTGCTGTTCGAGCAGGCGCTGTTCAACCTCCTCGACAATGCCGCCAAGTATTCCGCGCCCGGCTCGACCATCCGCCTGCAAGGCTGGGTCGACAACGGCTCCGTCATCCTGCAGGCCATGGACGAGGGACCAGGCATCCCGCCCAACGACCTCGAACGGATCTTCGACACCTTCTATCGGGTGCGCAAGCGCGACCAGGTCCGCGCCGGCACGGGTCTCGGCCTGTCGATCAGTCGCGGTTTCGTCGAGGCCATGGGCGGCAGGATCTCGGCGACGAACCGTACCGACCGGCCCGGCGCGATCTTCACCATCCGCATGCCGGTGCCGCAGGAAATTCCGGACCTTGCCGTGGCCAAAACGGATGACGCCGCATGACCGGTCAGAACGTCAGCATCCTGGTCGTCGACGACGAACCGCCGATCCGCAGGCTGCTTCGGGTCGGCCTCGGCAGCCAGGGCTATGCCGTATCGGAGGCACCGAACGCCAAGGCAGCGATCGAGCTCATGCAGGCGCAGCGGCCCGACCTGATCCTGCTCGATCTCGGCCTCCCGGGGATGACGGGCCTCGAACTGCTCGGCAAATGGCGTGACGACGGCCTCGACATTCCGGTCGTCATCCTATCGAGCCGCACCGACGAGGCCGGCATCGTCCAGGCGCTCGAGATGGGCGCCGACGACTATGTGACGAAACCCTTCGGCATGAACGAGCTCGTCGCCCGCATCCGCGTGGCGCTGCGCCACAAGTTCCAGCAGCAGGGCGAGAAGCCGGTGTTCCAGGCCGGAGACCTTTCGGTCGACCTGGTGAAGCGCATCGTCAAGGTAGAGGGTAAGGAAGTAAAACTGTCGCCGAAGGAATACGATATCCTGCGCATGCTCGTGCAGTATGCCGGCAAGGTTCTGACCCATCAGTTCCTGCTGAAGCAGATCTGGAACGAGTCGACGGACGTGCAATATCTCAGGGTCTATGTCCGCCAATTGAGGCAGAAGATCGAGAAGACACCGGACCAGCCGCGCTACATCATCACCGAGACCGGCGTCGGCTACCGTTTGCGCGAGGTCGATTGAAGGAACCGGCGGGCATCATCAAACCGATCGAGGCTGTGCCGAGATCGGTCGCTTGAACCATGGTAGATCCGCACAAACATCCTATATTACTGCAAGGTTTCTGTTTTTCGTGCGGGAAGGAAGCGATGTCGCATCCTCGGCTATCGGCGGCTTTGATTGCCGCGGCTTTGTCGACTGCCGCCCTTTTGGGCGCGGCTTCATATGCCTCCGCGCAGGTCGTCATCCCCACAGACCGCAACGCCCTGATCCAACATAACGAGCTGCAGGCGCTCCGGAACCAGCTGCAGCGACGACAGTTCCAGCAACAGCAGCAGCTTTACCGCGAGCAGGACCGGCAGATCGTTCCGAAGGCTCGCCCTGAAGTGCCGATCGTCAAGCAGAATTGCCAGTCTCAGGTGATCGGCACCACGATTTCGCGCGTCTGCCGCTGACATTTTTCTTTTTTGGGTTTACTTAGCCGACTTACTGTCGGCAGCGAGCCGCCTTGCATGGGCGGCGGTTTTGGGATTTGCAGGAGCGAGATTTTTGCCGTGCGGATAGCGTACGGCAGGAATGCCGCTTTGATCGGATTTGGGGATGGCAGCAGCCAAGAAGAAAGCAGTACGCAGGGCAAAGAAGGGAGAGCGGATCCGCCAGGTGGCGGCCATCCCCTTTCGCCTACGCGGCGACGGCCAGCTTGAAGTCTTGCTGGTCACCTCGCGCACGACCAAACGTTTCATTGTGCCCAAGGGCTGGCCCATGAAAGGCAAGAGCGGGCGCAAGGCGGCCGCGATCGAGGCCCAGGAAGAGGCGGGCGTGCTGGGCAAGGCGCTGAAGCAGCCTGCCGGCGGCTACTCCTATTGGAAGCGCATGGCCAGCCGTTTCGTCCGTGTCGACGTGGTCGTCTACCTGCTCGAGGTCAGCGAGGAGATGGCCGACTGGCGGGAGGCCGTGAACCGTCAGCGGGCTTGGCTGCCGGCGGCCGATGCGGCCCTGCTGATCGACGAGCCCGAGCTTTCCACGCTGCTGAGGGATTTGACGGCCTTGGTGACCGATCCGGCGTAAGACGATGGCCTGGCGCAATTCCACGAAAGTGTGACACGGCATCCGTCAGGAATTCCGTCACAACAAAATGGATGGAATGGTTCGCCGTTTTCCGTGGAACGGTGAAACGCTCTAATCGGAGTCGCCAGGAAACGGCCGTGCCGGGGTGCCGCTATAAGCCCACAGCCATTCTTTGGGCAGAGGTCCCTTGTTGCGGTCGCTCTCCTGTGATTGCTCCCAGGCATGCGCCAGTATGCCTACCGAGCGCGACAGCACGAAGAGGCCGCGCGTCAGTGGCGGCGGGAAGCCAAGCTCGCCATAGATGACGGCCGTGGCGCCATCGATGTTGAGCGGGATCGTCTTGCCCTTGCGTGTCGCCACCTCCGCCTCGATCGCCTCGGCAATGTCGGCAAAGCGCCCGCTGACGACGCCGCGACCGGCGAAGTCGCGCGTCAGTTCGATGAGGCGTGGCGCCCGCGGATCGATCGGGTGGAAGCGATGCCCGAGGCCGGGCACGTAGCCCTTTTCCTCGGCGAAGAACCGGTCGAGCCGCGCACTCACCGCTTCGGCGAGGCTCGCGCCACCATCGATTGCGGCGGCGATGTTGCCATAGAAGGAAAGCGCCTGCTCGCCGGCCCCGCCATGCACGTCCCCCAGCACATTGATGGCGGAGGCCATGGCGTTGTTGATGCCGACGCCGCAGGTCGCCGCCATGCGCGCGATCGCGATCGACGGCGCCTGCGGGCCGTGGTCGACGGCGGCCCCGAGCGCGATGCCGAGCAGCGCCGCCTGATCGTCGCCCGGCAATTCGCCGCGCAGCATAAGCCAGATCATCGCCGGAAAGCTGACCCGGCCGATCAGATCCTGGATCTGGTAGCCGCGCAGCCGGATCACGCCGGGCTGCATCTCGATGATGCCGGTCCGCCACCACTCCTCGCCGCGGTCGCGGCCGGTCTTTTTGTCCGCGCTCATGCCCGCGCCCTCCCCTTGCCGCGCGCCGGCAAGCTGGCGAACACGTCGTCCATATGCGCGCCAAGACGTGGCGGAGGGCCGGCTGGCACGGGAGCCGCACCGTCGACCATAAAGCCGCCGCGCACCACCGTGAGCGGCTTCTCCATTCCGGGTATCTCCTGGAAGCGCGTCGTCATGCGGCGCTCGGTGACCTGGCGTTCCTGCAGCACTTGCGGGATCGTCAGCACCCGCCCGGCCGGCACGCCGGCGCGGTTGAGCTTTTCTTCCCAGACCGCCGCAGGAGCGCCGGCAAGCGCGTCTTCGATAAGCGGCTTCAGCGCTGCCCGGTTCTCTTTGCGCGTCTCGCGTTCTGCAAAGCGCGGATCCGAAGCCAACTCTGGGCGGCCGATCAAGCCGCAAAGGGTCACGAACTGCTCCTGCTTGTTGGCGGCGATGTTGAGCAGGCCCTCGCCGGTGCGGAACGCGCCGGAGGGCGCGGCCGTCATGTTCTCGTTGCCCATGGCTTGAGGCTCAACGCCCGCCGTCAGATAGTTCGACACCGGCCATCCCAAGGCCGATAGCGTGCATTCGAGCATCGACACGTCGAGGAAGGCGCCTTCGCCGCTGGTCTTCTGCCGCACCAGCGCCGCAGCGATAGCGAAGGCCCCCACCAGCCCGCCCAGCGTGTCGGCGACCGGATAGCCGACGCGCAGCGGCGCCGTTTCCGGCGTGCCGGTGATGCTCATGATCCCGGACAGCCCCTGGATGATCTGATCATAGGCCGGGTTGCCGCGCATCGGGCCGGTCTGGCCGAAACCCGATATCGCGCAATAGACGAGGCTTGGCCTAACCTCCTTCAGCTTCTCGTGGCCGAGGCCGAGCCGATCCATCACGCCCGGCCGGAAATTCTCGACCAGTGCGTCCGCCGTGGCGACCAGGTTGAGGAACCGCTCGCGGTCGGCCTCCTGCTTCAGGTCGAGCACCACCGATCGTTTGCCAGCGTTCTGCGCCAGGAAGGATGCACCCATGCCGGCTTTGTTGAGCTCCGGCGAGGCGCCAAGCTGGCGCGCGAGATCGCCGCCCGGCGGCGCCTCGACCTTGATGACGTCGGCGCCGAGCAGCGCCAGCTGGTAGGCGCAGTAAGGACCTGCCAGCACATTGGTGAGGTCGAGGACGCGTATGCCGGAAAGCAGGTCTGTCATGATGCTCCAGATCGGTCAGGCATCGCCCGGCACATGCTCTGGTCCGCGCGTGCGCCGGCGTTCGATCCAGGCCCAGATATGCGGGCCGACCAGACCGATGAAGGCGAGCGTTAATAGCGTCAGCGAGAGCGGGTGCCGGTAGAACACCGTCCAGTCGCCATTGGCGATCGTCATCGCCCGGCGGAACTGCGTCTCGGCGAGCGGCCCGAGGATCATGCCGATGATGACCGGCGCCGTCGGAAAATCGAAGCGGCGCATAAGGAAACCCGCCGCGCCCAGCAGATAGAGGATGATGAGATCGATCGGCGACTGCGAGATGCCGTAGGTGCCGACGGTGGCGAACACCAGAATGCCGGCATAGAGCTGCGGCGCCGGGATCTTGAGCAATCGTACCCAAAGGCCGATCAACGGCAGGTTGAGGATTACGAGGATGACGTTGGCGATGAACAGGCTGGCGATGAGGCCCCAGACGAGATTGGCCTGCGTCGTCAACAGCAGCGGTCCGGGATTGATGCCGTAGCTCTGGAAGGCCGACAGCATGATCGCCGCCGTTGCCGAGGTCGGCAGGCCAAGCGTCAGCATCGGCACCAGCACGCCGGCAGCCGACGCGTTGTTGGCAGCCTCCGGCCCGGCGACGCCTTCGATGGCGCCGACCGTGCCGAACTCCTCCTTGTGCTTGGAAAGCTTCTTTTCGATGGCATAGGAGAGGAAGGTCGGGATCTCGGCCCCGCCGGCGGGCAGGGCGCCGATCGGGAAGCCGATTGCCGCGCCCCTGAGCCACGGCTTCCACGAGCGCGCCCATTCGGAAGCAGTCATGTAGAGCGAGCCCCTCAGTGGCACGATCTCGTCCTTCCCGGCATAGCGGCGCGAGGCCACGTAGAGGGTCTCGCCGACCGCAAAGAGGCCGACCGCTACGACGATGACGTCGACGCCGTCGAGCAACTCGCCCATGCCGAAGGTGAAGCGCGGCTGCCCGGTCTGCAGGTCGACGCCGATCATGCCGATGACGAAGCCGACGAACAGGCTGGTAAGCCCACGCACAGAGGACGAGCCGAGCACCGCCGAAACGGTGATGAAGGCGAGCACCATCAGCGAGAAATATTCCGCCGGCCCGAAAGCCAGCGCCAGCTTGACCACGATCGGCGCCAGGAAGGCGACGCCCAGCGTGCCGAGGGTCCCGGCGACGAACGAGCCGATCGCGGAAGTCGCGAGCGCCGCGCCGCCGCGGCCCGAACGCGCCATCCGGTTGCCCTCGAGCGCGGTGACGATGGTGGCGCTTTCGCCCGGTGTATTGAGCAGGATCGATGTCGTCGAGCCGCCATACATGGCCCCGTAATAGATGCCGGCAAACAGGATGAAGGAAGCTTCCGGCGCCACCTGGTAGGTGATCGGCAAAAGCAGCGCGATGGTCAGCGCCGGCCCGAGGCCAGGCAGCACGCCGATCGCGGTTCCGAGCGTCGTGCCGAGCAGGCACCACAAGAGATTGGTCGGCGTGAAGGCGACCGCAAATCCGTGCGCGAGATAACCGAGCGTGTCCATCGTCCTCAGCCCCTTCCCATGCCGACGAGGGCGCTGATCAACGCGTTGAGCTGGTTCTCGATCAGGCCGGCCCCTATATTGACGCCGAGCGCTCTGGCGAATCCGAAATAGGCAGCCAGCGCCAAGATCAGGCCAAGCAGCGCATCGCGCAGCGGATGCCGGCTGCCGAAGCCGAAGCAGACCAGCACGAACATGATCACCGAGGCGGCTGTGAAGCCGAGCGGCTGGATCAGCACGAGATTGGCAACGAGCCCCGCGACTACGAAACCCATCGCCTTCCAGTCGGTCGGCGTCTCCTTTTCCTCGTCCGGCTGCCAGCCGCCACGCAGGGCGGCGACGATGAGCAGCAGCGACAGGATCACCATGCCGGCCATGGTCATGTAGGGGAAGACCTTCGGGCCGACCTTGGAATAGAGCGGCGAAACCGGGATCGCCAGGGTCTGCCAGGCAACGGCCCCGGCGCAGGCAAGAAGCCCGACGCCGATCAGCAATTCGGGTATGGCAAGGCGCGGCGGTGACGCCTGCTGGTCGCTGGTGCTCATGATCTCCTCCCCGGAAGCCGGCCTTCCACTGCCGGCTTCGCCGCAGTTTCATTGAACCGTCGCATGTCCGCTGTCTCGAAGAAGGCGATGCAGCCTCCTTCGAGGTCAGGCAGGAGGCGATCAGGCGAGGCCGAGATCCTTGAGGATCGCGCCGATGCGTGTCGTGTCCTCGGCGACGAACTTGGCATAATCGTCGCCGGTCAGCAGAATCGGCGTCCAGTTGCGGTTCTTGCACTCGGTCGCCCAGGCCTCGCTCTTCGCCATGGTCTCGACCATCTTGATCATCGCCGCCTTGTCTTCGTCGGAAACGCCGGGGGGTGCAAAGACGCCGCGCCAGTTGAACAATTCGACGTCGATGCCGGCTTCTTTCAATGTCGGCGCGTCGATGCCTTCCTGACGCTTGTCCGACGAGATCGCCAGCAGCCGGAGCGCGCCCGCCTTGACCTGCTCGGAGAATTCGCCATAGCCGGAAATGCCGGCCGCGACCTGGTTGCCGAGCAGCGCCGACAGCGCCTCGCCGCCGCCGGCGAACGGCACATAGGACAGGTTGGCGGCAGGCACGCCGGCCGTCTTGGCGATCAGGCCGAAAAGGATGTGGTCGGAACCGCCGGCCGAACCGCCGGCCACCGGAACCTTCGTCGGATCCGCCTTCAGCGCCGCGACGAAATCATTGGCCGTCTTGAACGGCGAGGCTGCCGGCACCACCAGCGCCTCGAACTCGCCGGTGAGGCGCGCGATCGGCGTCACTTCGGTGAGATTGTTGGCGGCCTTGTTGGCGATGATGGCGCCAACCATGACCATGCCGGCAACCATCAGCGCGTTGCCCTTGCCCTTCCACTGGTTGACGAATTGCGGCAGGCCGACCGTGCCGCCGGCGCCACCGACATTGGTGATCTGCGAGCCGGAGATCAGCTTTTCGGAGCGCAGCACCTGATCGATCGTGCGCGCGGTCTGGTCCCAGCCGCCGCCGGGGGCCGCCGGCACGAAGATTTGGATTTGCGGGGCGTCCTGCGCAAAGGCGGCTCCGAAATGCAAAGCCGCGAAGCCGGCGGCGGTGGTCGACAAGAATCTGCGTCTGTTCAGCATGGGATTCCTCCAAATCACGACACCTCCTCCGGTGCCTGCCAAGACGTGGCCTGAATTAAGACCCGCATTCGAGTTCAAGCATTTGTTACCGCGTTCTGTCAACGGGAATGCCATTCTGCTGGACAGAACGCATCGGATCGGACTAAATCCGCATGTCCAGGGTCATTCCCGGATGGGCGACCACGATGAAATCGTCACCGCAATGACAGACCTCCCTCCAAGCCAGGCTCCGGCCGACGGCGTTGCCGCGCTCGACCGGGCAATCGCCATCCTCGACGCGTTCACCATTGCCGACCGGTCGCTCGGCCTCGCCGAAATCGCGGCCCGAACCGGTCTCTACAAGAGCACGATCCTCAGATTGGCCGCCTCGCTGATGCGCGGGCAATTGCTGGAGCGCCTGGAGGACGGACGCTATCGCATCGGACCGGCGACCTTCAGGCTTGGCGCGCTTTACCAGCGCTCGCTCGTGGCGATGGATATCCTTTTGCCGATCATGCGCGATCTCTCCGAGCGGAGTTGGGAAAGCGTCGCCTTCTATGTCCGCTCGGGCGACGTGCGCACCTGTCTCTACCGGGTCGAGTCGAAGCACCCGATCCGCTACACGATACGGGAAGGTGACGTGCTGCCCTTGCTGGTTGGTTCCGGCGGCCGGGTGCTGGCCGCGTTCTCGGGAGAGCAGGGCGAGCCTTACGAGACGATCCGGAAAACCTATAGCTACATTTCAATCGGTGACCGCGATCCGCAGACTGCCGGCATCTCCGCCCCTGTCTTCGGGCCGGGACGGACACTGCTCGGCGTGCTCACGCTCGCCGGTCCGAACACGCGGGTCGACGCGGCCTTCCTCACCCGCATGAAGCGGCCGCTGCTCGAAGCTGCCGCCCGCGCCACCCGCGCTTTTGGCGAAGATGCATCCATGCTGGATGCGGCAAGCCTCGACACGCCGCCGGAGCCCACAACGGATCCGGGTTTTGGCGAGCATCAAATTCGAGTTTCCGGCACGCAGCAGGCCAATGTCGCCGAGCTTCGGGCAGGTGGACGCTCAAGCGACGGTTAGCTCTTGCCAATCGCGTCCCTTGGCACCAATCTCGGCTCGAAGGGCCGCTCATCGGGTGGATGGCTGCGCGATAGGTTTTGCCATGACCCGCGATCAGATGCTCGCCAAAACCCGGATCCGTTGTG
>NZ_RZST01000104.1:0-16696 GCF_003997575.1 Mesorhizobium sp. M1A.F.Ca.IN.022.07.1.1 | reverse complement strand
GTTTCAGCTTGAAGGGCCAATGCCGGGCGCGCCGCAGGATCATGCCGCCCGAATGCTCGCCGAGCACATGACCAAATGCGCCGACGATGGTCACGGCCAGGTCCGTCACGCCATTCTCGGCCAGGCGATCCAGTGCGTCGCAAAACAGCGTCAGTCCGCTTCGCGTCTTGGTGCCCGAGAAATGAACCACCTCGGCGGCCGGTTTTTCCCGGGGCCGGTAGTGATCGACGGCGAAGTTCGAACGCCACTCCTCGGGCTCCAACGGCGTCGCGATGTGCTGGCTGGCCGGCAGTCTCCACCCCGCCTTGTTCATCCAGTCGAGCAGGGACTGGCCTGTGACGACGAGATGGTCGCAGGTTTCGGCGGAGGTCCTCTCCATATGGGCGACGGTCATCTGCTCCTTGCGTTCGATCGCCCTGGCGTTAGCCTCCAGATCCCACATGAGCGGCCCATGCGCGAGCACCACGAGGATGGGAGGGTCGGCAAAGACACCCGTGCGCTTGGCGACGGTGGGGAAATGCGCCAGCCCGCCTTCAAGCGCGAAATAGACGACATCGAAGGGGTTCTGTTTGAGGTAGTGGTAGACGGCTACGGAATTCTTGTCGCTGGACTCCAGGCCACGCAGCAATTCGGGTGACCGCGGCAGCAGCTCGAGGCGCACCAGGAAATTATCGAAGCTCCATTTGGCGAGCCTGTCGATCTCCTGCTCGTCGGGCTGGCTGCCGAGCGGGCTCGGCACCCATAGCAGCGTGACTGTGTCGCCGATTTTCGCCAGGTGCTGCGCCAGCGCATACGTCGCCGACCCTGGATCAGCGGTAACCGTAGAGCCGAACTCGACTTCGGAAACGACACACACCCTGCGGGGTTTGTGGCTTGACTGCCGCTTAGGCGTAGAGATTGCGCCCGTCTTCGAACCAACCTTCAATCGGTCCCCCTCGATCCTCAGCCGCAGCAGTCTTGCCAACAGGTGGATAACACTTTGATAATCGTCTGACCGGGATAATCATCGCAAGCCTGTCCAGGCTCCTCGCGCAAACCGTATTGATTGGCGTTCGCATGCTTGCCCATCGACCTCCAAAACACCTTGAGCGGCTGGACCATAGGCCGCTTGACGTGCGCAAGGACGAGATTCTGTGCTTCGTTGCACTGCGCAACGAGAGGACGTTGCTGCCGCATCTTCTCGAACATTATCGAAGGCTCGGAGTCGACCGGTTCTTCTTCCTGGACAACGGCTCGACGGACGGGACGCGAGAACTAGTCCTGGAGCAGCCGGACAGCCATTGTTTCCACACGGAGGGGTCGCATTTCGCCGAGAACATCACCCCGCCGCGATGGATCAACACATTGATGCGCGTGTTCGGTTCCGGCCACTGGTGTCTGTCCGTCGATGCCGACGAGCTTCTTGTCTATCCCGATCTCGAGCGCGTGAGCCTGCGCCGGCTTTTCAATTATCTCGAGTCGACCGGCGCCGAAGCTGTGATCGGATCCATGATCGACATGTACCCGGACGGACCGTTGGCGGAGTGCAGCTACGACGGCAGCATCCCTTTGGTGCACGCATCCTCCTATTTCGATCCGGAGCCGGGATGGCTGCGCGCGCGGGATGGACTTTATCCTCCCGAGCAAATGTTCGGCGGGGTGCGCGAGCGCGTTTTCTGGCGCGGCCGCTTCAAGCAGACCTTTCCACCGTGCCTGACCAAGGTGCCGATCGTGCGGTGGAGCAGGGACACACATTATCACGCGGCGCAGCACACCATCAGCAAGGTGCGGTTCAGCGAACTCCGCGTCGCGCTGCTGCACTTCAAATTTGTTTGGGGCTTCCAGCAGAAATCGGCATCCTCGCTAGGCGAGAATGCGCAACTGAAAGAAAAGACGCTCGAAGAGCGCGCCGCCTATATGGAGGCCTTGGAGCGCAATCCGAAACTCTCGCTTCGCAACGACCGGTCCGTGCGCTATCGCGGCGACACTACCCAGCTCGTGGAACTCGGCTGGATGAAAACCTCGGATCGCTACGCCGAATTCGTCGCGACGGGCTGGCCGCGGTTACAGGAAACCGCGGCCAGCTGATCTGACGATCTATTGGCGAAATGCCGCCGGCAATTATCCGCCGTAGCGGCCGCCGCCATCCCCGCCATTGCCGTTCCCACCGCCCCCGGCAAACTGCGACAAGCTGTTCAAAGCAAGCGCTTTGCAGGCCGTTGGCGCATTCGGATAACGATGCAGGTAGTCCTCTAGCGCCTCGATGGTGCCGATCTTGAGGGCCTGCTCGCAGGCGAGCTCGGCTTCCTTGATTGGAGCAACTTCGATTTGCGCTTGCGCCGCATTCGAAAACGCGACGCTCAACCCGAGCAGACTGAGTCCGCCCAGAAGTAGCGACTGTATCTTACGCATTACGCCCACCCTTGCCACTACATACCCCATAGGCTGTTGATACTATTGATTTGTTAGCAATTTGTCAACCATATCGGAGGAAATCGGCTTGAGAGATGGTTAACTTTGAGCGGCTGCTTGGGCCTGTGAAGGCTATTTCTCGCCGACGGGGCTGAATCGCGTCGTGGCCGCAGAAATGCGGCGCCGAAAAACAGGCGAACCGGCAGCATGTCGAGTTCAGATTTCGAACGTCCTGCTTTAGTCGCTGAACACCGTCAGCGTCCGAAAGAAGGCGTTGCTCGGAGCACCGTTCGGTCCTTCCACGAAGCGCACCGCGAGCACGATCGAAAGCGGCATCTTGCGCCTGACATTGACCGTCGCCGCCAAGGCGTGGCGCACGAATCTGTCGCGGACCGTCATCCAGCCGGAAAAGCCGATTGTCTGCGCGCCGACATCCTGCTGCCAGTCTATAGGCCGGTCCGGGCGGGCGAGCGCCAGGCCGAACGCGATTGCCGGAGCCTCGGCATGGGCGAGTTCGATGGCGGCCTCTATTCTGCGAAAGAAGGGCGGGAATTGATGATCGATCGATGCTGCGACCGCACCCTCCGCATGCGGGCGCAGGAACACGCCGCCGCCGTCGGGCGCCACCAGCAACAACGGCAGCGCTGCAGTGCGCGGCGTAAGCAGCCTTGCGCTCCTCAGCACGTCGTAAGCGAGCGCGCCTGAAGCGCCGGCCGCCACGGCTCTGCCTGATGCGTCTGGCTGCGGCCTGGCGAGACCGTCTCCAAGCAAGGCGGTGGCAGTATCGTGGCGGCCGACCGAAGCGGCGATGCCGGCGAGCGTCTCGATCGCTGCCTCGCCGTTCGGCTCGAGGTCGCTGAGAGCCAAATATTTGCGATCGGCAGGCTTATATTTCAGGTTCTCGCGCGCGCTGTTGACTTCGGAACGCGCCGTGTTCTGCGCGATGGCCATTTGGTGGAGCAGCCGGGTGTCATCGGATCGCAGCGTCCGCAACGCCTCCAGGACAGGCAAGCGGTTGTCGTACCAATTCGACGTGCGGAACATGCCGTCCGGCTTCGACCGGTACCAGTAGAGCGGCTTTGGAATGGGCCTGAGCTTGAGCCCGGCGAGTGACGCCCGCGCGAAGAACTCCCAGTCGTGCATGGCATAGCCGGGATCCTCAAGCCAAAATCCGATCTGCGAGAAAACAGACCGGCGCACCATCGCATTGGCGTCGCCATAGACGTTGTGGATCAGGCCCAGCGCGTCGGGGCCGCCAAGCGGCAGATACTGGATCAGGCCGTCGGCCCGGTCCTCGGGCACGAAATCCTCATAGAAGAGCAATTGGAAGGCCGTGCAGATGTCCGCGCCCGATGCCGCCATGCCACGGACGAAATGCTCGACGGCTTCCGGAAAAAGCGCATTGTCGTCGTCGACAAACAGGACCAACTCGCCGCGCGCGGCGCGCACTCCGGCATTGCGGGCGGCGCCAAGATGCTTGTGCGGCCGGCGCAGGATCCTCCATCCGCGCTTACCGAAGCCTGGTTCCAACGTATCCAGCAATTGCCTGGCTTCTTCCAGATCGCTTCCGTCGTCGACCAGCACCAGTTCAAGATTGCCGTAGGTTTGCGCCTCGACCGCTTCGATGGCCTGTTTGAGATAGAGCGGCCGGTTGCGATGCGCCATCACCACCGAAACCAGGGGCGCCGGTTGGGGCCGCTTGCGAATGCGCTTCCGGGCAGCGGGCAGAGGGCGCGTATCCAGCCATGCCTTGCGGCCGGGCCCCGTCATATCGATCCGCCGTGGCCGGGGCGGCTTCTCGAGCGCCGCCAGCATGGCGGCCGCCAATTGCGCCGCGTCGGGCTCGACCAGCGGCGGCTGGCCGGCTTCAGCCTTCCAGGCTTCGGCATTCGCGCCGGCATTGGTTGCGACGAAGGGCAGCCCTGCCGCGGTGCATGCGCCAACGGCCTCGCCGGTCGATGCGGCAAGGCTTGGGACAACGGCCAAGGCGCCGCTGCGTGCGAGGTAGTCGAGCCTCTCCTCGAGGGTCGCGCGCGGCAACAGCTTGAGCCGGAACGGCCAACGTTCGGCGCGCCGCAGAAGCAGTCCGCCGCTGTGCTCGCCCATGATCTTGCCGAATGGACCGAACGCGGTGAGGGTCAGCCCTTCGGGCGCCGATTGCGCGAGGATGTCGAGCGCGTCGCAGAGCAGCGTCAGCCCGTCACGAAAGCGCGATCCGGCCAGGGCGGCAAGCTCACGCGCCTTGCTCGCGATGGGTGGCTGCGGCGCTTCGGTCCGGACGGCCCGAAGCGGTGGCGGCAGCACCGTCGCCTTTCTCACCTTCCAGCCTCTCGACAGCATCCATTGGCGCAGGGCGGCGGATGCACAGACCGTCCTGTCGGCCATCTCGGCGCAGTACTTTTCCATGTAGGCCGTGGCGATCGCCTCTGTGCTGCCCATGAATGTTTTGTCGGCCTCATGCGCCCATTCTTGCGGAGCGCGGGCAAGGAGGACGATCGGCGGCGTGGCGAAGGCATCGGTCTCCGCCGCGAGCAGGGTGAAGTAGGGCAGGCCACCCTCCAGCGGCGCGTAGACCAGATCGTAACTGCACCGCTCGAGATAATGCAGCAGCGCAGCGGAGCGGCTTTCGGGCGTCGCCAGCGAGGGAAGCAGCTGGTCGGACCGGTCGAGAACCTCCAGTTTGACCGAGGCGGCCCCGAACTCCGCCCGGCGGGCAGCTACCTCGTCCGTGGATGGCACGTCCCGGCCGGCAACCCACAGCAGCGTGACGTCGTCTCCGTTTTCGGCGAAGAGCCTTGCAAGTTCGCCGGGCGCCGAGGCATCGTCTTTATCGGCGTCGCGCCGGATCGCAGGCGTGACCACGCAGATGCGGCGACGACCGCCTTCCGGCTTCGGCTTGCTTCCAGCGGTCATTGAACGTTCCTCTGACCCAAATCGACCGGCAAGGCTTCCACGCTTCTCTGGTCTTTGACCATGCCGGATTTACTTTTCAGTGATCATCCTTCTGCGGCGTTGATAAACCAATGCAATCAAGCGGCTCCTAAAAAGACTGTGCAATCAAGCGATTGTTACAAGTTTATCGACACGGCATAACCAATCTTTACGCGTCCCGGCTAACCGTTCACGGCATAGCAGGAGGCGCGAATGAAAACGATATTGAAGTTTCTCGCTGCGCTCGCCTTGACGGGCGCGATGATTTCGACGAGCTCGGCAGACCAATTGCTGCGTCCGCGCATGAATCTTGGCAAGGGCTACGTCAAGACGATCAGCGGCGACCGCGGCGGCTATGTAATCGACTATGCCATCCGCATGCTGAAGATGCGCCGCAGCGGCGGTTTCGTGCGCTTCAACGGTGCGTGCGATTCGGCCTGCACGCTTTACCTGGCGATGCCCAAGAGCAAGGTCTGCGTTACGCGCAACGCATCGTTCGGCTTCCACCTGCCGTATGGCGCCGGGGCGCGCGGCAACCAGGTCGCGGCCGACTTCATGATGAAGAACTACCCTGGCTGGGTTCGCGGCTGGATCGCCAAGCGCGGCGGCCTGAAGAACTCCGTCACCACCATGACTTATGCGGATGCGAGCCGGTTCCTGCCGACTTGTCCCGCCGAACAGCGATCGACCATTGCGAGCCTCAGCCCAACGCGCCTGCGCGGCGGTTGAACCCCGCAGCAAGTGCTGGGACACCGACGACGGCGGGTGCTTCAGGGCGCCCGCCGTTGCCGTTTCAAGCGGCCGCGCACATTTGAACGGAGAGGTCGTTTGTGTATGTTCGGGCAAACTCCAACGGGTGTGGCGTGAATGCAGTCTTGTCAGAAGTTCGTGCTGATCGCTTCGCCACGAACCGGTTCTCAAGCGCTCAATCGCCATCTCAACCAGTATGACGGGATGGTCCTGCACGGCGAAATCTTCAATCCGAGCTTCGTCGGCTTGCGCCATGACTATCACGAGAAGATCGATCTGCCGCGCGATCGGGTCGATTTGCGAGATGCCGAGCCGGAGCAGTTCACCGCGCGCATCTTCGACGATCCGTCGGCTCGCTTCGTCGGTTTTCACATATTTCCCGACCAGACGCGCGCGGCCATACTCCCCGTGTTGGAAGATGAAAGCGTCAAGAAGCTCTGGCTTGTCAGGAATCCGATCGCGTCCTTCGTCTCGCTGCTCGAAGCGGAAGCATCCGGAGTATGGACAGTCCATGCCACCGATCGGTTCGCAGCCGACAGCCCCAGAAAGAAGGTGCATTTCGACATAGAACGTTTCAACGCGTTTCTGCGCGAGCTGAATCTGTTTCGCGCAAAGATCAGATCCGTGCTGTTCGAGACCCGACAGCCGTATTTCCCGATCCACTATAGCGACATCGGCGATCCACTGGTTGGCAATGCAATCATTGCCTATCTCGGCGGTTCCCAGCGACTGGACCACTTCGAGACCGAGATCCTGAAGCCGCCGCAGCGGCCTTTCGTCGACCGCATCGAGAATTACTGGGAATTCGTGACCTATTTCAGGGCAGTCTCGACGGACGATCTGTACGCGTTCGGCTGACGTCGGAATGAAGCCGGGCCGGCCCGCAACACGGTCTCAGCCTTCTTCGCTGCCGCAAGTTGGCCGCTTCCATGCTGATCGGCGCTTTGGCAAGCCCATCGTCTTTCAATGTTTGCGGTTAACCAGTTCTGAAGAGACGTCGTTAACGCACACTTGATTTTGTTGACTCTTTCCTGCCCCGAACCGATTTTGCGCACGAGGTTTGAAAGCTGCCGGCCGTGGTTTCTGGCCGGAGCACAAACTGGCGGTGGGCAATCTCATGAGTATCGGCGGCGGTATGGGCTCGGCGAGCCGGTCCGAGGGCGGCCAGACGGGATCGAGGACGAAACCTGCATTGACGCAGGAACTTCGCTTCACGCGGACGTCCTTGCGCGTCATTTGCACCAGCCTGTGGTTATGGCTTCTGCTGGGCATCTACCGGGCCGTAATCGTCGATCCGCAAACGACATTTCAGGGAGGCCTGGCGTCCATTCCCATGGGATTGGCGGCAAGCTATTACGACCTGATACTCATCACATCGGTGACGGCGGCAACGCTGATCCTGCTCTTCCTTACAAAGTCAAGCCGGCTCGCATCCGCGGCAGTCGCCTCCCTTTTCTATCTCGTGGTCCTGGTGTCGCTTGGCTGGGGATTTGCCAACATCAATCTCGTCAAGATGCTGGGTGAGCCTTTCACCTTCCAGTGGCTGGTCTATGGCGACTTCCTGCAGAATGCCGACGCCAAGAGCGCGATGGGCGACGCCCTCAACGTGAGGGATGCCGCGATCCTTTTCGGGTCCATCGTTCTGGTGCTGGCCCTCGGCTACGCCGCGGGCAGTTTGTGCCAGCGGCTGAGTTCCGCAGGCCGCAAGAGGTTTCTCATCGCTCTGGTTCTGTGCGTTGGCGCAGCCCTGGTCGGCAGCGGCTATCATGTGCGCGCTCAGTCGCTGCCAGCATCCAAGGTCGACAATCCTATCGTGTATTTCGTTCAGTCGGCGTGGTTCAGTTCGACGCCGGTGACTTTTGCGATGAGCGCCGGCGGCGATGATCCCGATGTCGCCAGCGTCGGGGAGCGTCCGGCGGAAACCTCAAGCTTCAAGGCGCCGACGCCAAATCCGATCAAGAACGTGCTGATTTTCATGATGGAGTCGGTGCCGTCGAAATACATCGAGACCTTTGGCGGCCAGTATCCGATCACGCCAAACATAAAGAGCTATGCCGGAGATTCCATTCGGTTCGACAAGATCTATGCGCATGCGCCGTCCACGCACTACTCAATCTTCTCGCTGCTGACCTCGATGTACAACGACATCTCATTCTACGGGATGACCGCCAAATATCCGTACCTGCCGCTGGAGACGATCTCCAACGCCCTGTCCAAGCACAACTTTCGCACCGGGTTCTTCTGGAGCGCCGATTCCCGTTTCCAGCGTGTGGACGAGTTCCTGCTCAACAAGGGACTGGACGTCATCCAGGACTATCGGGGGCAGAAATGCGCCACCCCGACCTTCAATCTCAGTACCGAGCAGTGGAAGAACATGGACTATAACAGTGACCTCTGCACGGCCCAAATGATCATCGACTGGATGAGGAAGGATCCGCGGAAGCCCTTCTTCGGCATCATGTTCACGGCCATGACCCATTATCCGTACATCACCGGCAGCCCGATGTTCTCGAAGATGGTGCCTTCCGCCAAAGACATCGGGCCGGTGCACTACGTCAATGACGAAAAATTCAATGCCTATCTCAACGCCCTGAAGGTCGGCGACGCGGCGTTCGGTGAAATCCTCGATTCACTGAAGCAGTCCGGCAAGCTCGATTCGACGCTGGTTGTCGTCCTTGGCGACCATGGCGAGGCGTTCGGAGAACATGGCGACTACGTCCATGCCACCGCGATTTACGACGAGAACGTCCACATTCCGCTGATAATGATCAACAAGCACCTTTTCCATGACGAAGTCGCGCATCCGGTCGGCGGCATCGTCGACATCGCTCCGACGATCATGGACATACTGGGACTGCCATTGCCCGAGCAGTGGCAGGGCCGCAGCCTGTTCAGCGAGCAACGGCCAAACAGGACCTTCTTCTTCAATCCGTGGGCCGGCTCCTTGCTCGGTTATCGCGATAATGATCGAAAGGTGATTTTCAACGCTACCACCGGCAAGGTCGAGGAATACGACCTTAAGGCCGATCCCGGCGAAAAGACGAACCTATTCGAAGAAGGCTTGAGCGATCGAACGGCGCTGCTGCAGCCGATTGCCGGCTGGGTGCAATCGCAAAAGCGGCGCATAGCCACACTTGTCGCCAACGCGGCCGGAGACGCGGGGCACTGCACAGCCACAAGCTTGGAGATCGACGCGGCCGGCACCGACTACCAGGGTCAGCCTCGCTTCGACGTCTTCGCCGACGGCAAGCGCCTTGGCGAGATCGCCGTCCAGGGCAAGGAGAGCAAGGCCTCGACAGGCGAGCAGCGCGTGGCGGAACTGACGGAGGCGGCCGTCGAGGCGCAACCGTTCCACATCGACCTTAGCGGCGTGCCCAATCCAAAGACGATCGAAATTCGTTATGTCAACGACGAGTGGGCCGGAGACGGCCGGCCCGGCGATCGCAACCTTTTCATCAAGAGCATAAAAGTGAACGGGCAGCTTGTGCCCAACAGCAAGCTGCACGTGGACGAGCAATCCCATGGCTACACCGACGACAGCGGAACCGCCATGTATACCAACGGCTCGCTATGGGTCAGCGGTCCGTTTATCGAAGGATGCATGTAGGGCAGGGCATCAGCGGCAGCGCTTCGCTTTACAGCTTGCCCTCCCGCCGCCATTCCCGCCGGTACCAGTCGACGAATTTCGCCAGTCCTTCCTCGATCGGCACTTTCGGCTTGAAGCCGATGTCGCGCTCTAGCGCGCTGGTGTCGGCAAAGGTCTTCTCGACATCGCCGGGCTGCATGGGCAGATCCTCACGGATGGCCTTCACGCCGAGCAGCCCTTCCAGCGTCTCGATGAAGCGGCCGAGATGCACCGGCTGGCTGTTGCCGATGTTGTAGATGCGGTGGCGCTCGCGGCCGGCCGCCGGCGGCTTGTCGAGAACCGCAATCACGCCCTCGACAACGTCGTCGACATAGGTGAAATCGCGCCACATCTCGCCATGGTTGAAGACGCGGATCGGCTTGCCGGAGAGCATCGCCTCGGTGAAGATCCAGGCCGCCATGTCCGGTCGTCCCCAGGGGCCATAGACGGTGAAGAAGCGCAGGCCCGTCTGCGGCAGCCCAAAGAGATGCGAATAGGTCGAGCTGATCAGCTCGTCCGCCTTCTTGGTCGCCGCGTAGATCGACACCGGATTGTCGACTCGGTCGCTTTCCACGAACGGCACCTTGGTGTTGCCGCCATAGACCGAGCTCGACGAGGCATAGACCAGATGCTTGATCTCGGGCGATGCACGGCAGAGCTCCAGCACCTCCAGGTGGCCGGCGATGTTGGCGTGGATATAGGCGCGCGGATTTTCGAGCGAATAGCGCACGCCCGCCTGGGCGCCGAGATGCACGATGCCGCTAAGCAGCGTTCCCTCG
Source organism: Mesorhizobium sp. M1A.F.Ca.IN.022.07.1.1 (assembly GCF_003997575.1). Classification (NCBI taxonomy): domain Bacteria; kingdom Pseudomonadati; phylum Pseudomonadota; class Alphaproteobacteria; order Hyphomicrobiales; family Phyllobacteriaceae; genus Mesorhizobium; species Mesorhizobium sp. M1A.F.Ca.IN.022.07.1.1. The sequence continues at coordinate 6,220 of NZ_RZST01000104.1, read as the reverse complement.
AGGTTCGCCGCCAGCGCGCCCGGCTCGGCTATGTCGAGTTGCTGGAACGAAAATCCGTGCCGGCCGGAAAGCCGGGCGAGCCGTGCCGCCTTCAATGCCGGGTCGTAGTAGGCGTTCATGCTGTCGACGCCGACAACGGCGTCGCCGCGGGCGAGCAGGCGCTCGCAGACATGGCTGCCGATGAAGCCGGCGGCTCCGGTCACAAGGATGGTCATGCGCGGACCTCGGATGAGGGCAGGGGCGGGATCATTTCCGTCTCGGGGCTTTCTTGGCTTGCGCCGGCGGGCTCGGCCAACGCCAGCCATCGCCTTCGCCAGGCGCGGGCTGCGGGCGCGCCACATAGGCGAGCGAAACATTGGCCTCGAGATAGACGCGCGACAGCATCTCGGCGAGCACGCCCGACGTTACCATCTGCAGGCCGGCGATGACCAGGAAGAAGCCGGTGAACAGCATCGGGCGCGTTCCAATGTCCTGTCCGAAAAACACCTTCAAGCTGAACAGGTAGGCAAGGATCAGCGAGCCGAGCACGCCGAACACGATACCGATGCCGCCGAAGAAATGGCCGGGCCTGGTGCGGTAGCGCATGAAGAAGAACATGAAGACCAGGTCGAGCACCACGCGGAAGGTGCGCGAGATGCCGTATTTCGACTGGCCGTGGATGCGGGCGTGATGCGTTACCACCTCCTGGGCGATACGGCGCGGCGTCGTCACCGTCGCCAGCCAGGCCGGGATGAAGCGATGCATTTCGCCATAGAGCCTGACGCTGCGGATGACGCTGCCGCGGAACACTTTGAGGCTGCAGCCATAGTCCTTCAGCCGAACCCCGGTGACGCGCGCGATCAGCGAGTTGGCGATGCGTGACGGCAGCCGGCGCATCCAGAAACCCTCCTGGCGGTTCTTGCGCCAGCCGGCGACGAGGTCGAGGTCCTCGGTCAGCAGTCGATGGACCATGCGCGGTATGTCGAACGGATCGTTCTGCAGGTCGCCGTCGAGCGTCGCGATGACATCGCCGCGGGCAGCGTCGAGGCCTGCCTGCATGGCCGCCGTCTGCTTGAAGTTGCGCACCAGCTCCACAGCGTGCACATGCGCACCGTATTCGGCCGCCAGGCGGCGAATTTCATTCGGCGTGGCGTCGGTGCTGCCGTCGTCCACCAGCACCACTTCCCAGGGCTGGCTGTAATTCTCCATCGCCTGGTGGATACGCACGATCAGCGGCTCGACGTTGTCGGCCTCGTTATACATCGGGATGACGATGGAAAGCTGGTGCTCGGGCATGACGGCACCGGCAGGCAGCCCCGACTGAGGAATGGGAAGCATGTCCATGGCAGTCATTTCCTTGCGGGTCCCGTAGCCGGCGTCTCCGGCAGCGTCGATTTCGAGGGAAACAGCCAGGCGACCGCGCCGGTGGCAACGGCCGAGCAGAGGATGAACAGATGCAGCGCCAGCGCCGCCTGCAGCCCGTCCTTCATGGCGATGCCGGAATAAAGCAGTGCGGCCGCGGCTCCCGCCTCGTAGGTACCGAAGCCGGCGACGCCCTGCACCGGCAGGATGGCGGCGGCCTCGGCGCCGACGGCGCCGGGAAAGGCAGTCTGGAAGGAGGTGCCGAGCAGCATGGCGAGCAGCCATCCCTGCACGGCAAGCTTCAGCGTCCAGTTGGCGACCGTCCACCACCAGCCGTAGCGAGAGCGCCCCGTGGCCTCGGTGAAGATATCGCGCAGCTTGCCGAGCTTCGACACGATGCTGCCGCGCCCGGCCCAGTCATGCGGCGCGCGCGCCCAACGCGGCAGATACCAGGCGGCGGCAATCAGCGCTGCTATTCCCGCGGCCCTGAGCGCCGGGTGAAGACCGGGCCACACCAGGCACGCGAGCACGCCGACGACGAAGGCGTCCTGCAGCCTGAACCACAGGAGCGAAGCGCCGGCGCGCACGATCGAGATGCCGAACACCTGCCGCAACAGCAGCGGGAAGGCGGTCTCGCCGCCGCGGAACGGCACCACGTTGATCATGGCGTTGTGAATCAGGATGACGCGCAGGCAGGCGCCGAAGCGGCCGTTCACGTCGTCGCGGAACTCGTCGCAGACCCGCAGCGCGCGCAGCACATAAGTGACGAACAGCGCCAGCGTCACCGCAGCGAAGGCGCCGGGCGTGATGCTGGCGAAGGCGTCGCCCACCATCTTCCAGCGCGAGTCTGCCGCAAGCCAGGCCAGCAGCGCCAGGGTGACGATTATCGAGAATGCTCTTTTCAACCAGTTCTCCGAATGGCGTCGACCGCCGCATTCCGGGTAATTGCTTCGATTTCCAAATCGGCCGCACGGCAGGGGACCGCTCCAGGCCGCCGGCTCCCTTGCCGGCTTCCAATGGCCTGGCGAGGCGCCAAGATTCCGAGCCCTTCCGTGGTCGCCGGCCCGTTCAACGTTTCTGCTCCATCATAAGCGGCCGATCCTATAAACCAGCGGCTTGCCCATCCACAAGCTTTGGCGCGGCCGCAATCACCGTCCGCGGGCGATCTTGGCTCGCTGCGACGGGAAGGTTGACACCATTCCTCGAGCGGCAGTTAATATCACGTGGGGGCGGTAGCTGCGCATTGGGATCGAATACCCAATCTGGGTAGTGACGCCAGATCGAAAGGCGTCGTCGAAATGTTATCGCTCATCATTCCTGCAGTTCGAAAAATATTGCCGTCCAGACCAGCGCGGAGCGTGAGGTGCCGTCGTTCTGCGCGGCGCACGGACCTGATGCTTCTGCTCTTCTGCGGTGTAGTGGCGCTGTCCGGCGTTGCTCACGCAGCCGGCGCTGGGTCTCCGGCAGCGGCACAAGCAGGCACCACGCCGACGGCATTTGAGTTGCAGTTGTTCTATGCCGACCGCACCTGGAACTGGGAGGACGGAGCCGCCTATTTCGCCCAGGACAGGCGCATGCGTGCCTGGACGTCAAAGCCTGGTTCAACGTCCTTCGCCGAAGGCACATGGCATCTCAGCAATGATGGCAAGATGTGCATGGAGCTCGTCTGGCGGTCCACGGCCTATGCGGCACAGCCCATCCGCACCTGTTTCAGCCATCGCGTCCTGAACGGGACCGTCCAGCAACGGAGGGATCCGGATGGCCGGTGGTACAGCTTCAGGCACGCTTCGGACAATTCGGCCGACGAGTTCAAGAAAATTCAGGCGGGCGATACCAGGAGCGTCGATTTTGAAAAGGCCCGCAAGTTGGTCGATCCCAAGAGTTAGTCGCTGCTGGCGCACGTCCAGAAAAATGCCTAGAGCGGCTGGCCGTTTCACGGAAACGCCGACCCGCTCTATCTCTTTGCTCACGCAATTTCCGGACGGAAAACCGCTGCACACGTCCTGGAATTGCTCTAGCAGTTTCCGCTCGGAATTGTCCCGGCGGATCAAATCTAAGAGGCTCGCTGAGACAAGCCCTCAACCCAGCTCAGCGAGCCCACGCCCCGACACAGTACTCACAGGGACGACTGCCAGCCGTGCAGGCTGGCGTTTTTCCGCGGCGTTCATGCCGCGCGGCGCGCGCTTCGCGCGCGAGACGTCGGCGGACGCTTTGAAAACCTTCGGCTTCAGGGCCGGTCGGAGCCCGAAGAAGGGCGCTGCCGTCCTGACGATGGTGTCGAGATCGGAAAATTCCGCCACAAAGCCCAACTGCTCTTGTGCAAGGCTGGGATCGGCGAACAGCCCGGCCGGGTCGCCGGGCCGGCGCGGTTTATAGGCGACCGGGACCGTCCGGCCGGTGACGCGGCCGACGGCCTCGAGGATCTCCTTTATCGAGATGCCTCGGCCGGTGCCGAGATTGACGGACAGGCTGTCGCCGCCGGCCTCGAGATGCATCAATGCCATGAGATGCGCGCGGGCGAGGTCGCTGACGTGGATGTAGTCGCGCACGCATGTGCCGTCCGCCGTCTCGTAATCGGCGCCGAAGACCTCGATCGCCTCGATCATGCCGGACGCCGCCATCAGCACCCTCGGAATGAGGTGGGTTTCGGGTGTATGCCACTCGCCAAGCTCGCCTTCGGGATCGGCGCCGCAGGCGTTGAAGTAGCGAAGGATCGCGTATCTCGTTCCATAGGCAGCGGCATAGTCCCTGATGATTTCTTCGCCCATCAGCTTGCTGCGGCCATAGGGGCTGATCGGCTTCTGCGGCGAGGCCTCGCTCACCGGCAATGCTTCCGGCACGCCATAGGTCGCGCAGCTCGAGGAAAAGATCACCTTGTCGATGCCGCTTGCCCGCGCGGCGTCCAGTACGGCAATGGTGCCGCCGACATTGGTCGCATAGTAATCCGCCGGCGCGCTGACCGACTCGCCGACATAGGCAAGGGCGGCGAAATGGATGATCGCCTGTGGTCTGTGAGTCTCGATCGCCCGCCGCAACGCTTCGCGGTCGCGGATGTCGCCGACGACCAGCGGCCCCCAGGCGACGGCTTTCTCGTTGCCGCGGCTCAAATTGTCGTAGACCACCGGCAAGTAGCCCGCCGCCGACAGCAGCTTGCAGGCATGGCTGCCGATGAAGCCGGCGCCACCCGTCACCAGAACGGGGCGGCGGGTCATCATGCCGTTGCCTCCCTGGCGGTTGATGCCTGGACCCTGCGCGGGGCGATGAACCGGCGTCCGCCCAGGACGGCGTCGAAATAGGCAGTGGTGTGGGCGAGGCCTTCGCTCAGCGCAACCTTCGGCTCCCAGCCGAGATGCTGCCTGGCAAACGAGATATCGGGCTTGCGCTGCCTGGGGTCGTCGACCGGCAGCGGCCGGTGCACGATGCGCGAGCGTGAATTCGTATAGTCGATGACCAGCTCGGCCAATTCCATGACGGTGAACTCGACGGGGTTGCCGAGATTGACCGGGTGCTGGGGGGCCACGGCGGCGTTCATCAGGCGCACGAAGCCTTCGATCAGGTCGTCGACGAAGCAGAAGGAGCGCGTCTGCGCGCCGCTGCCGTAGACGGTGATGTCGTCGCCGCGCAGCGCCTGGACGATGAAGTTCGACACCACGCGGCCGTCGTCGGGCCGCATGCGAGGGCCATAGGTGTTGAAGATGCGCGCGACGCGGACATCGATGCCGTATGTCCGTGAGTAATCGAAGAACAGCGTCTCGGCCGAGCGCTTGCCCTCGTCGTAGCAGGAGCGCGGACCGTGCGTGTTGACATTGCCGAAGTAACCTTCGGGCTGCGGATGCACCAGCGGATCGCCATAGACCTCCGAAGTCGAGGCTTGGAAGATCTTGGCGTTGTGTCGCCGCGCGAGCTCCAGAAGGTTGATCGAGCCGAGCACGCTGGTCTTGAAGGTGTGGATCGGATCGGCCTGATAATGCGGCGGAGAAGCCGGGCAGGCGAGATTGTAGATCTCGTCGACAGCCAGGTCCGTCGGCAGTTCCTCGACGATGTCGTGCCTGATGCAGGTGAAAGTCGCGTCACGCGCTATCGCTGACAGGTTGTAGCGCTTGCCCGTGTGGAAATTGTCCAGCGCGATGACTTCATATCCATCGGCAAGCAGCCTTTGGCACAGATGAGAACCCAGAAATCCTGCTCCGCCGGCGACCAGCGCGCGTCCTTGATCGGCACGCCTCCGTCCCGGCTTGGTGTCCAGCTTCAGAACCTTGATGACCCTACCCATGGCGACCTCATACTCGCACACACCCACGCATCATCGTTCCGGGCCGGGGCAACAGCGTTGCCCGACCAGGTGAAATCATGGCGATCCCTCCGCATGCGCGGACTCGCCAGAAACGTGTGTTTTGTCTGAGTAAGCGGGGTCGTTGCCGTACGGCTTTATGTGCTGCCGCTCAGCGTCCCTTTGCCCCTAAGTCGCGATCCACGAACATGGTTGCCACCACCGCGGACTGCTCGCCCAAATTGCACACCCAACGTATAGAAAGATATACCTGTGCGCCGCATAGTCAACTAATTTAGGGATTCGTTAACGTTACTCTTTTGCTGTTGGTTAACTGTAGGCGTAGGCAGGCGCGCCTTTTGCGTCATAAAAAGGGCGGTTCCGTCCGGTTTTCCCGCGGTAAACACCGCGTGCCGCGGTCTTCGCAAAACTCGTCGAGCGTTAGGGCGGAAGGCTTCAAGGTGAAGAACAAGGAACGCGTCTGGCGCCGTCTCTCGGGCTCTGGCATTTCTTGCGGCCGGTCTTTCGGGCTAGAAAATTGCGCAAGTATATCTTAGCTCGCCAACAGGTAGATATGGCGAGCTAAGATATACTTGCGCAATTTTCTAG
>NZ_RZST01000103.1:0-16799 GCF_003997575.1 Mesorhizobium sp. M1A.F.Ca.IN.022.07.1.1 | reverse complement strand
CGCTCAACGTCGCCCGCTCCGCCTCATCGGCCGAGCGGGCGACGTTGAGCGTCACCGTGACCTCGACTTCAGGATGCAGCGCGATCGCCACGTTGGAGAGGCCGATGGTCTTGATCGGCTGGTTGAGCTCGATCTGGTTGCGGCTGACGGAGAAGCCCTCGGCGGTCAGCAGTTCGGCGATGTCGCGGGTCGACACCGAGCCGTAGAGCTGGCCGGTCTCGCCTGCCGAGCGCACGACGATGAAGCTCTTGCCGTCGAGCTTCTCGGCGATCTGCGCAGCCTCCGACTTGCGCTCGAGGTTGCGGGCTTCGAGCTGGGCGCGCTGGCCCTCGAACTTCTTCTTGTTGGCTTCGTTGGCGCGCAGCGCCTTGCCCTGCGGCAGCAGGAAGTTGCGGGCGAACCCATCCTTGACCTTGACGGTTTCGCCCATCTGGCCGAGGCGGGAAATGCGCTCGAGGAGAATGACTTCCATGGTTTCGTTCCTTTGGTTGGCGCCATCGCGGATGACGGCGGATTCTTTGGGAACAGGTCAGGAAGCAAATGGCGTCTTCGCCGGTGTCGCTGTCCTGCCTGTTTCGGCAGTTAGAGGTTTATGGCCTCAACTCGGGATTTGAGCCTGCCCGTCGCGGCGCCCGTCGCCGTGGGCCGAAGCGGGCGGCAAGCCGCCCGCATCAATAGCTTAGCGAACCACGTAGGGCAGCAGGCCGAGGAAGCGGGCGCGCTTGATCGCCTTGGCGAGCTCGCGCTGCTTCTTCTGGCTGACGGCGGTGATGCGCGACGGCACGATCTTGCCGCGCTCGGAAATGTAGCGCTGCAGCAGACGCACGTCCTTGTAGTCGATCTTCGGAGCGTTGGCGCCGGAGAACGGGCAGGTCTTGCGGCGGCGATGGAACGGACGCCGGGTCGGGATCTGGTTGATGTCGACCATTATTCTGCACCCCCTTCAACGTTTTCGCGCGGGCGGCGCGGACCACGGTCGCCGCCATCACGGTCGCCGAACGAGCGCGGGCCACGGTCGCCGCGGTCGCGGTCGCCGAACGAACGCGGGCCACGGTCGCCACGGTCGCGGTCGCCGAAGCCGCCGCGCTCGGAGCGCTCTTCGCGCTTCTGCATCATCGCCGAGGGGCCTTCCTCATGCGCCTCGACCTTGATGGTGAGGAAGCGCAGCACGTCTTCCGACAGGCCCATCTGGCGCTCCATTTCGTTGAGCGCGGCTGGCGGGCAGTTGATGTCCATCAGCGTGTAGTAAGCCTTCCGGTTCTTCTTGACCCGGTAGGTGAGGGACTTCAGTCCCCAGTTCTCGATCCGGCCGACCGATCCGCCATTGGCGGCGATGACGCCCTTGTACTGTTCGACAAGCGCATCAACCTGCTGCTGCGACAGGTCCTGCCGGGCAAGAAACACATGTTCGTAAAGAGCCATTATGTTTTTCTGCCTTTCTTCGTTTCTCTCACCGGCCCTCGCGGCTAAGCCTCTGCAACTTGTCTGACCCGGTCGCAAAGGCGCGCGGGGAAGAAAGGAGCATCACGAGACGGTCGAGAGCGGAGACACGGGAGGCCCAAAGCGCTTCTGGCTTCATGACGCGGCCCTCTAAGGCCACGGCCCTCCGTTCAGCCCCCAGCAAGGACCGGCAGATTGCCGGCGTCTATACAGCAATTCGTGAGGAAGGCAAGGGCGGCAGAGAGGGCCGGCGGCTCCGCAGTGTCGCAGGCCTGGCGGCGCTTGTGGGAATTGGCTGACCCGCCGGCCGCAGGTCAGCCATTTCGTCGGAAGGCGATCCACTCAACTCATATGCGCGACGAGCGGGACTACCGTCTCGGGGAAGAAGTCGGGCGCGACCCGGCGCTTGCCGAACATCATGTCGTACTGGATCAGCCGGAAATCGTTGATCTTCGGATCGATCTTCTTCTGCCGCGCCCAGTCGGGCGTCGCCTCGCCGGAGGGCGACAGCAAAAGGTTGCGGTCGACCACCCGGTAGTGCTCGCGCAGCGCGCCGAGGAAGCCGGTGTAATAGGGGTGGGTGATCCCGGCCGTAGTCAGGATATGATAGGGCAGGAAGGCGGGGCTCACCGAGCCCAGATTCTCGACCGGACCGGAGCGGTTCGACCAGATGATCAGCGGCGTGTCGTGATGCTCGAGCGCCGCCTCGGGCGTCGGCTCCTTGCGCGGCGCGACATTGTCCTTGAGGAAGCCGGTCTCGACATACACCGGGCCGAGCGGCGGCAAGTGGTCGCCGAAGAAGGCGATGATGGTCGGCCGCTCGCGCTTCTTCGCCCAGTCGATCAGGCGCTGCAGGCCGCGATCGGCGTCGGCCGAGCCTTCGGCGTAGGAGAGCAGCGATTCCCGCGCCCACGTGCTGATCGGCGCGTCGACGCTATGGGTCGGATTGTAATAGCGGTAGGGCTCGTAGGGCCCGTGGTTCTGCAGGCTGACCGCGAACAGGAATACCGGCTCTTGGCTGGCCTCGGCCTCGCGCATGATCTCGTCGGTCATAGCCGCGTCGGAGGCCAGCGGCCCGCGCTTTTCCATCGGCGGCAGCGTCTCTTCCGAGCGGAAGTCGCTGAAGCCGAAATCGGCGTAGACTGCGCCCCGATTCCAGAACCAGTTGGTGCCCGGGTGGATGGCGCGCGCCCTATAGCCTTCGCTCTTCAGGAAAGTCGCCAGCGACGGCGTCGGCGTGCGCACATATTGCTGATAGGGAATCGAGCCCGCCGGCAGGAAGGCGTTGGAGAAGCCGGTCAGCGCCTCGAACTCGATATTGGCGGTCATGCCGCCGAATTCCGGCGAGAACATCGAGCCTGAGCGCAGCGCGCGCACCGTCGGGATCGGATCGGGCTTGATGCTGACGCCGGGGAGCTCCGTCGGATCCCAGAAGGATTCGCTCATCACCACGATGATATCGGGCTTCTGGTCGGGCACCGAGGCGGCAACCCCGGGACGCGCGATCGCATCCATCGTCTTCTCGGAATAGCCGGGCGGGGCCGAGACATGCGCCATCGGCACGTTGAGCGCGAAGGCGAGCGCGAAGCCGTTGGAGGCATAGTTCTCCTTCTGGTCCCACATGATCGGGATGATCTGCAGCCTGTCGCGCGTCCACGAGAAGGTGGCGTAGTCCATGATCGAGACGAAGAAGGCGAGCAGCGGCACGGCAAGCGTCAAGCGCGCCAGCCGTCCCTTGCGGCTGAGGATCGGCACACGCCGGCGCCAGAGCCGCCAGCCATAGGCGAGCAGCGCGAGGCTGGCGACGATCGCCGCCGCAAGCAGCACGGCCGTCCAGGGGCGCTCGCGCACCAGAAGCGGCATCAGCGCCATGATCTGGTGGGCATAGAGGAAATCGGTCGGGTAGAGCGGATCGCCCAGATAGTGCGATTTCTGGTGACCGACAAAGGCCAATGCCAATGTCACCGGCGCGACGATCATCAGGCTTTGATGGCTGCGGCCGAGAATGGCGTCGAGCCCGATCAGCACCAGCGAAAAGACGATGATGGTGGTCCAGCCGGGCTTGAAGGGCTGCAGGAAGAAGTCGACGGTGCCGAAGAAGTCGCCGCGCACGATCCATTCGATGGCGAACACCAGAAGGGCGGAGGCAAGCAGCGTCGCCAGGCCGTAGCGGACAATCGGCCATCTGCGCCCCGGCAGATAGCCGGTGGACGGATCGTCTTCCAAAAATTGCGGCGCGGGTTTGGCCGCGCCTTTCCTGATCCTAGCCACTTTGCTTCCCCGGCCCATGTCACGCGTCTTCCACTCGCGTCACGCCACTGTCATCGAAATGTCACACAAAGCTAGCGCCTGTGGCGGAAATAAGAAGAGCCAGCAAACGATTCGTGAGCGGTTTTCATCAGGTGTGATCGCCAAAAAGCCTTTCAGAACAGGGAACTCGGCCGTTCTCCCGGCTGGAACAGCCGCTGAACTGGTGCTTGCGGGCTTGACTTGGCCGTCCGCCTTGCGCCAGAGGCAGGGAAAAACCAGCCGCTGGAGACGCTAACATGGCCGTCGCATTCACCTTTCCGGGACAGGGCAGCCAGGCCGTCGGCATGGGCAAGGACCTCGCCGATGCCTTTCCCGAGGCGCGCCGCGTCTTCGAGGAAGTCGATGAGGCGCTCGGCGAGAAACTGTCGAAGCTGATCTGGGAAGGGCCGGAAGAAACGCTGACGCTGACGGCCAATGCCCAGCCGGCGCTGATGGCGGTGTCGCTGGCGGCCGTAAGGGCGCTGGAATCGCGCGGTTTTTCGCTGAAGGACAAGGTGGCTTATGTCGCAGGCCATTCCCTCGGCGAATATTCGGCGCTTGCCGCAGCCGGCTTCGTTTCGGTGGCCGATGCCGCGCGACTGCTGCGCACCCGCGGCAACGCCATGCAGGCGGCGGTGCCGGCGGGCGAGGGCGCCATGGCTGCCATCATCGGGCTGGAGCAGGCTGATGTCGAAGCCGCCTGCGCCGAAGCGGCACAAGGCTCTGTCTGTCAGATCGCCAACGACAATGGCGGTGGCCAACTGGTGATTTCCGGCGCCAAGGCGGCCGTCGAACTGGCGGCGAAGCTCTGCGCGGAAAAGGGTGCCAAGCGGGCGCTGATGCTGCAGGTCTCGGCACCTTTTCACTCGGCATTGATGACGCCAGCCGCCGATATCATGCGCGAGGCGCTGGGCGGGGTCGCGAAAAGCGCGCCGGTGGTTCCCATCGTCTCAAATGTTTCGGTCACGCCGACCAGCGACCCGGATGAGATTGCCCGCCGCTTGGTCGAGCAGGTCGTCGCCCGCGTGCGCTGGCGCGAGACGGTGGAATGGTTCGGCGCCAAAGGTGTCGCGACGCTTTACGAGGTTGGCGCCGGCAAGGTGCTGTCAGGCTTGGCGCGACGCATCAACCGCGATATCGCGACCGGCGCCATCGGCGCGGCCGCGGAAGTCGAGGCGGCGCTGGCAACTTTAGGATAAACGGGAAACTCTTGCTGGCAGGTGCGGCATTCCTACTTCCATCCGTCTTTCTCCCGAAGTCGAGCATCGCCTCGACGATCTCGTGGCGATGACTGATCGAAGCAAAGCCGAATACCTGCGTGACTTCGTTGAACGTGGACTCGAAGATCTCGAGGACTATTACTGGGCTGCGGAAGTGCTGGAGCGGATCGAGGCTTGGTGAAGAATCGGTCGTGAGCGCCGAGAACTTCTGATATGGCCTGGACAACATGACAAAATGCGGAACGAGGGTCGCTCGCGGGGCGTCCGGAAGAATGAGGTTGAAGCAATGTTCGAACTGACCGGCCGTAAGGCGCTCGTCACCGGCGCATCGGGAGGCATCGGCGAGGCGATCGCCAGGGTGCTGCACAGCCAGGGCGCGATCGTCGGCCTGCACGGCACCCGCGTCGAGAAGCTGGAAACGCTGGCCGACGAGCTCGGCGACCGCGTAAAGCTCTTCCCGGCGGATCTGACCAACCGCGACGCGGTCAAGGCGCTCGGCCAGAAGGCGGAGGCCGATCTCGAAGGCGTCGACATCCTGGTCAACAATGCCGGCATCACCAAGGACGGCCTGTTCGTGCGCATGTCGGACGCCGACTGGGATTCCGTGCTCGAGGTGAACCTGACCGCCGTGTTCCGGCTCACTCGTGAACTCACCCATCCGATGATGCGCCGCCGCCATGGCCGCATCATCAACATCACCTCGGTGGTCGGCGTCACCGGCAATCCCGGCCAGACCAATTACTGCGCCTCCAAGGCCGGCATGATCGGCTTTTCCAAGTCGCTGGCGCAGGAGATCGCCACCCGCAACATCACCGTCAACTGCGTCGCCCCAGGTTTCATCGAATCGGCCATGACCGACAAGCTCAACGACAAGCAGAAAGAAACCATCATGGCGGCGATTCCCACCCGGCGCATGGGCACCAGCGCCGAGGTTGCCTCGGCCGTCGCCTATTTCGCGTCCAATGAGGCGGCTTATGTCACCGGCCAGACCATCCACGTGAATGGCGGCATGGCGATGATCTAGGGTATTTGAGATTCAGGTGATGCCGGCCTGCAAACGGCGGCTTCCTGCGCTTCCGCTCCGGCCCTCGAAAGCCGCCATTTTCGGCTCGGCTTGAGCTGAATCTCACACACCTGGGCGACCGAGCCCCGGGCGCCTGTGAAAACAGCCATTTCGGCTTGGACGCCCGCTGTTTTTCGTGTAATGCGGCCGGCAACCCGGCGGTTCGGGCAAAAACCGGTCCTGTGGCGTTGCGTTTCCCACAAGACCATCTTTCAGCTTGATTAGCGGCATTCCGCCCGCTAACGAAGACAACACAACGTAAGACGAGGCCCCAAATGAGTGACACCGCAGAGCGCGTCAAGAAGATCGTCATCGAGCATCTCGGCGTCGATGCCGACAAAGTGACGGAGCAGGCGAGCTTCATCGACGATCTGGGCGCGGACAGCCTCGATACGGTCGAACTCGTGATGGCGTTCGAAGAAGAGTTCGGCGTCGAGATTCCAGACGACGCCGCCGAGACCATCCTGACTGTCGGCGATGCCGTGAAGTATATCGATAAGGCCTCGGCCTGAGGCTTTCCGCGGGTATCGCCGGGGAGGACCTGCGATGAGGCGAGTCGTCGTCACGGGCCTTGGCCTGCTTTCGCCGTTCGGCATGGGTGTCGAACACAGCTGGAAGGAACTGCTTTCCGGCCGCAGCGCCGCCTGCCGCATCACCGAATTCGAGGTGGACGACCTTGCCTGCAAGATCGCCCACGTCATTCCGCGCGGCGACGGCTCGAACGGCACCTTCAATCCCGAGGCCGTGCTCGAGCCGAAGGAACTGCGCAAGATCGGCGACTTCATCCTCTACGGAATCGCGGCGGCCGACGAGGCGCTGGCCGATTCCGGCTGGAAGCCCGAGACGCATGAGGACCAGTGCGCCACCGGCGTGCTGATCGGTTCGGGCATCGGCGGCATCGACGGCATCGCCGAGAACGCGATGATCCTGAAGGAGCGCGGCCCGCGCCGCATCAGCCCGTTCTTCATCCCCGGACAGATCATCAACCTGGTCTCCGGCCAGGTTTCCATCCGGCACGGGCTGAAAGGCCCGAACCATGCTGTCGTAACCGCCTGCTCGACGGGCGCGCACGCCATCGGCGATGCCGCGCGGCTGATTATCTGGGGCGATGCCGACGTCATGGTGGCCGGCGGCGCCGAAGCGCCGATCACCCGGCTTTCGATGGCAGGTTTCGCCGCGTGCCGCGCGCTCTCCACCGAGCGCAACGATGCGCCCGAGATCGCTTCGCGCCCCTATGACCGCGACCGCGACGGCTTCGTCATGGGCGAGGGCGCCGGCGTCGTCGTCCTGGAGGAGCTCGAGCACGCCAAGGCGCGCGGCGCCAAGATCTATGCCGAGGTCACCGGCTACGGCCTGACCGGCGATGCCTATCACATCACCGCCCCGGCCGAGGACGGCGACGGCGCCTTCCGCTGCATGGCGGCGGCGCTGAATCGGGCGAAGCTCTCGCCCGCCGACATCGACTACATCAATGCGCACGGCACCTCGACCATGGCCGACACGATCGAACTCGGCGCCGTGGAGCGGCTGGTCGGCAATGCCGCTTCCAAGATCTCGATGTCGTCCACCAAGTCGTCGATCGGTCATCTGCTGGGCGCTGCGGGCGCCGCGGAAGCGATCTTCTCGATCCTCGCAATCCGCGACAACATTGCCCCCGCCACCATCAACCTCGACAATCCGGAACGCGAGACGGCGATCGATCTCGTGCCGAACAAGCCGCGCCAGCGCCAGATCGATGTGGCGCTGTCGAACTCCTTCGGCTTCGGCGGCACCAACGCCTCGCTCGTCTTCCAACGTTACGATGGCTGAACATTCAGCCTACCGGCAGGTCCGCCGCCTGCCGTCATTTTTGCCAAATTTGCCCCTACACTTCGGCTAGGGGATTCGTTGCAAGATCAGACGGTAGGGCGCCATGAATACAAATCCGGGCGGCGGTGGAGAATTCGGACAGCGTCAGGCGCAAGGACCGATCGTGCCCAAGACAGCCGCCGAGGCGCTGCGCCCCGAGGCTGGCACGCCGCCGCCGTCGAAACGCTCGCGCGCGTCGCGCAGCCAGGTCGTCGTATTCCTGAATTTCTTCCTTTCGTTGGTCATCCTGGTCGTGCTTGCCTCGGGTGCCGCACTCTATTTCGGCATGCAGGCCTTCATTGAGCCGGGTCCGTCGGCCAATGGCGACACCTTCATGGTCAAGCCGAACACCGGCGTTCAGGAGATCGCCGACCAGCTGGAGCGGCGCGGCCTGGTCAGCGATGCGCGCATCTTCAGGCTGGGGGTGCGTGCCACAGGCAACGATTCCGCGCTGAAGGCCGGCGAATACGCCATCAAGCCGCGCGCCTCGATGCGCGACATCATGGAGCTGTTCAAGAGCGGCAAGTCGGTGATGTATTCGCTGACCATCCCAGAGGGGCTGACGGTTGAGCAGGCGCTGCAGCGCGTGGCCGAGCAGGAGGCGCTGACCGGCGACATGCCGGCGGCCATGCCGCCCGAGGGCAGCATCGCGACCGACACGCTGCGCTTCACGCGCGGCGCCACCCGGCAGCAGATGGTCGAAAAGCTGGTCGCCGACCAAAAGAAGCTGGTCGAGGACGTCTGGGCGCATCGCGCGCCCGACCTGCCGATCGCCAATATGGAGGACTTCGTCATCCTGGCCTCGATCGTCGAGAAGGAGACGGGCAGGGGCGACGAGCGCTCGCGCGTGGCCGCGGTCTTCCTCAACCGGCTCGCCAAGGGCATGCGGCTGCAGTCGGATCCGACCATCATCTACGGCCTGTTCGGCGGCAAGGGCAAACCGGCCGACAGGCCGATCTATCAGTCCGACATCGAGAAGCAGACGCCGTATAACACCTATCTGATCAAGGGCCTGCCGCCGACGCCGATCGCCAACCCGGGCCGCGCCGCACTCGAGGCGGTGGCCAATCCGTCGAAGACCGACGACCTTTATTTCGTCGCCGACGGCAATGGCGGCCATGTCTTTGCCGCGACGTTGGAAGAGCACAACCAGAACGTCGCCCGCTATCGGGCGGTGCAGAAGAAGCAGGCCGATACGGCGGCCAAGGCCTCCGGCCAGACGACGGCGCCGGCCACTCCCGACGACGGTGCCAGTGCAGGCGCCAGCGGCGAGAATGGCGACGCGGCCCAGTAGGCCGCGGTGATTGCCGGATCTGGCCCGCCTCCTTTGACGCCGGGCCGTATTCATGTTTTGAGGGGACATCCGACGCTGGCCAGAGGTCCGGCGTCTTGCTAGGGGCGCATGCTCGGGCAATCGCGCCGGGCCTGCGTCAAGGGGTGACACGCATCATGAACGTGCAGAGCATGACCGGTTTCGCGCGAGCCGTCGCTGAGCTCGACGGCACGTCGATCGCCTGGGAAGTCAAATCGGTCAACGGCAAGAGCGTCGAGGTCAGGCTGAGGCTGCCGCAGGGTTTCGACCGGCTGGAGCCCGCTGTAAGGCAGACCGTGCAGAAGCGCTTCGCGCGCGGCAATTTCCAGGCAACGCTGACTGTCGCGCGCGCCGCCGCCCAGCAGGCGCAGCCGGTGGTCAACGAGGCGTTCCTGAAGGACCTGGCGGGACTGGCCAAGCGCCTCCAGGAGCAGTTCGGCACCGCGCCGGCGACGGCTGACGGTCTGCTGGCGCTGCGCGGCGTGCTCGACATCCTGGAGACGGTCGAGACCGAGGAGGAGCGCGCCGCCCTCGACGCGACGATCCTGTCGGCGCTGGACATGGCGCTGGCCGGATTGGAGCAGGCAAGGCAGAGCGAAGGTGCCGCGCTGCGCAAGTTGTTGTCCGGCCATATCGACGCCATCGAGGCGCTGACGCTGAAGGCCGAGGCCGACCCGTCGCGCGAGCCGGCGGCGATCCGCGAGCGCATCACCGAACAGGTCCGCCTGCTGATGGATGCGTCGGCCAATCTCGACGCGGTCCGTCTGCATCAGGAAGCGGCCTTCCTCGCCACCAAGGCCGATATCCGCGAGGAGATCGACCGGCTGAAGACGCATGTCGCATCAGGCCGCGCGCTGCTTTCCAGCGGCGGCGCCGTCGGCCGCAAGCTCGATTTTCTGGCGCAGGAATTCAATCGCGAATCGAATACCTTGTGTTCCAAGTCGAATGCCGCCGCGGTCACCGCGATCGGGCTGGAGCTCAAGGCGGTGGTCGACCAGTTTCGCGAGCAGGTTCAGAATCTGGAGTGACGGGGATGGTTGCCAAGGAGCCTACGGCCTCCAGGGATCTGGGGTCCCGCATCCGCCGCCGCGGGCTGATGCTGGTGCTGTCGTCGCCGTCGGGCGCCGGCAAGTCGACGATTGCGCGCAATCTTCTGGAAAGCGATTCGAGCCTGGAGCTGTCGGTCTCCGTCACCACCAGGCCGCGTCGCGGCTCGGAGATCGAGGGCGTCCATTATCTTTTCCGCACCATGCGCGAGTTCGAACGGCTGCGCGATTCCGACGCGCTGCTCGAATGGGCCGAGGTGCACGGCAATTTCTATGCGACGCCGCGCGAGCCGGCCGAGGCAGCACTTGCCGAAGGCCGCGACATGCTGTTCGACATCGACTGGCAGGGCGCCCAGCAGCTCAAGGAGAAGATGCGCGCCGACATTGTCTCGATCTTCATCCTGCCGCCTTCGATGAAGGAGTTGAAGGCGCGCCTGAAGCGCCGCGCCGAGGACCAGGAGCAGGTCATCGAGACCAGGCTGAAGAATGCCCGCGTCGAGATCGAGCACTGGAAGGAATATGACTTCGTCATCGTCAACGACGATCTCGACCGCGCCTTTGCCGAGGTGCGTGCAATCGTTACAGCCGAGCGCCTGCGCCGCGACCGTCGGCCGGGCCTGTTCGATTTCATCTCGGGCTTGCTGGACGAGAAGACGGAGTGAGAGGCAGTGCCTCCCCTTCTCCCACAAGGGGAGAAGAAGGCCGGCGGGCTACAGCGCGTTCGTCAACCTTACGAACTCTTCCACACTCAGCGTCTCGGCCCGGCGCGTCGGGTCGATGCCGGCGCGGGTGAGCAGGGCCTCTCCGCCCAAGCTCTTCACGCTTTGCCGCAGCATCTTGCGGCGCTGGCCGAAGGCGGCTTCGGTGATGCGGCCCAGCCTCTTGCCGTCGGTGGGCAGGGGAGATGGACGCGGCACCAGATGCACCACCGAGGACGTGACCTTCGGCGGCGGAGTGAAAGCCTGCGGCGGCACGTCGAAGGCGATCTTTGCCTCGGTGCGCCAGCCGGCAAGCACGCCGAGCCGGCCATAGGCGTCGCTGCCCGGGCTTGCTGTGATGCGCTCGGCCACCTCGCGCTGGAACATCAGCGTCATCGATTGATAGAAGGGCGGCCAATCGGCCGTTGTCAGCCAGCGGATCAGAAGCTCCGTACCGATGTTGTAGGGCAGGTTGGCGGCGATCTTCACCGGGCCGCCGCCCGCCGTGCCGGCAAGCGCGGCAAAATCCGTCTTCAGCGCATCGCCGGGAATGACCTCGAGCCGGCCGGGATAATGGCCGGAAACCTCCGCCAACGCTTCCAGACAGCGCTCGTCGCGCTCGACGGCGATCACGCGTTTGACGCCGTTGAAGAGCAGCGCCCGCGTCAGCCCGCCGGGGCCGGGCCCGACCTCGATCACGGTCGTCTCGCTGAGGTCGCCGGCCGCGCGCGCGATCTTGCTCGTCAGATTGAGGTCGAGCAGGAAGTTCTGGCCGAGCGCTTTCTTCGCCTGCAAACCGTGGCGCTCGATCACCTCGCGCAGTGGCGGCAATCCGTCGGTGGTCGTGCGCCCCCCGCTCAAATCGAGCCTCATGCCGCCGCAGTCCGGCGGCCGCTGTCGGCGAGGCGGCGCGCCAGCCTCAGCGCCGCGATCAGGCTATCGGCGCGTGCAATGCCCCTGCCGGCGATGTCGAACGCCGTGCCGTGGTCCGGCGAGGTGCGGATGAAGGGCAGGCCGAGCGTCACATTGACGGCCTCGTCGAAGCCCAGCGTCTTGGCTGGGATCAGCGCCTGGTCGTGATACATGCAAAGGGCTGCGTCATAGCCGGCGCGTGCCTGCGGATGGAACATCGTGTCGGCCGGCAGCGGCCCGACGGCGTCGATGCCCTCGGCCTGAAGCGCCTCGACCGCAGGCAGGACGATCGACAGATCCTCCGCGCCCATCGCGCCGCCTTCGCCGGCATGCGGATTGAGCCCGGCGATGGCGAGCCTGGGCCGCGCGATGCCGAAGCGGCTCTCGAGGTCGGCCGCGGTGATACGTCCTGTGGCCACGATCAGCTCGCTCGTCAGAACCTTCGGCACCTCGGCAAGCGCGATGTGGATGGTGACCGGAACGGTGCGCAATTCGGGCCCGGCAAGCAGCATCACCGGCGTCACCTCGGCGCCGGTGTGGCGCGAGGCCAGATGCGCCAGGTATTCGGTGTGGCCGGGAAAGCGAAAGCCGGCGTCGTAGAGCGGCTTCTTGGCGATGGGACAGGTGACCACCGCGGCGGCGCGGCCGGCGAGGCAGTCGGCGACGGCGCGGTCGATCGCTTCGATGGTGCCCGCGGCATTGGCCGAATTCGGCTTTCCGGGACTGTCCAGATGCCGGGCGTAGAGTGGCACGACAGGCAATGCGCGGGGAAAGTGATGCGCCGCTTGCCCCGGCAGGGTCTCCATGATCGCCACGTTGGCCCCGATCTCGCGCGCCCGCGCCTTGATCAGGGCAGGATCGGCGAGCAGGTAGAAGGGCGGCACGCCGGCGCTGTCGCCCGCCTGCCAGGCGGTGATGGCGATCTCGGGCCCGATGCCGGATGGATCGCCGACGCTGAGCGCCAGCGGCGCGTCGGTCCCACTTGCGCTCATGGCGTCACGTGGGGCGCCATATCTGCTTCGAAGCAGGGCGGGTGGCTCGAGCCTTGTTCTGTCATGCGCCGCAACGGCCTATCGCTCGACGATGGTGGCCTTCTTGCGCAGTTCCTCGACATATTTCTTGCTGAGCTCGTCGGCGTCCTTGTCGTTGCTGCCGCCTTCGGCCTGGAACACCATCTGGGCGGCCTTGTCGTCGGAAACCTCGCGCGAGGAACAGATACCGATGAACTCGACGCCGCGTTCGGTCTCGCGCGTCGGCGTCGCCCCTCCGACCTTGGTCGCCTTGATCTGCTCGGCCCAGTCCGACGGCAATTGCGGCGCCAGCACGCGGCCGAGATCGCGCACCGTGACGTCGATCAGCCCTTTGGCGAATTCGCGCGTGGTGTTGCAGCCGTTGAAGCGGGCACGCATGGCGTCGGCCTCGCGCTTGCGCTTGGCAAGCGTGGCCGAGCGCTCGGAAGCGGGCACCACGAAGATGACCTGCTGCAGCATATATTCCGTGGCGCTCGGCTTGGAGCCGCCCTTGTCGAGCATGCGGCGGACCGCATCCTGCTCAGTCACCGAGCCACCCTCGCCGGAGCGGTAGCGCGCGCCAAGCGCCTGGTTCCAGGCCATCTGCGCGCGGATGAACTCCTTGAAATGCTCCTTCGTGACGCCCGACTGCGCCATGACGGCGTCGAGCTTCGCGAGCGGCATCTTGTTGTTGGAGGCAAAACGCTGATAGGCGGCGTCGACCTGCTGGTCGGTGATGCGGATGCCGAGCCGCTTGGCCTCGGCAAGCCGCAGCGTCTGGTCGATCATTTCCTTGGCCGCGTCGCCCTTCTTGCGCTGCAGCCTGAAGAATGCGGCGCGATGGGCGATGTCGCCGGTGGTGATCGGTATGTTGTTGACGACATATTTGATCTGGCTGGCGAATGCCGGCGGCGTCATTGCCGCGATCGAAACCGAGGTCGCCGCCACCAGCAGCGCGAATCCTGCCGAAAACAGGTATTTCCTCATCTCACCTTCCCAATTCCTATCCGCCACGACGGCGCCGCACGTCCTCCGAACGCATGCGCTATGTGGTCGACCCCATGCCCGTCCTATGCGGCGAAACAATGTCGCCGGCGCATGCCCCCGAGAATCGGCCCACTTTCGAAGGATCACGCGCCAAACCAAGCTTCACGCCAGCGGCGGCGCACGCCGTGACCGGCGCTGCCTCCGCTTACTGGATCGTGTCGACGCCGCTGGTCGACGAGCCGAAATCGCCGAGCGTGCGGAACGACAGGTTGAAGCCGATATTCTGCGACACCTCCTTGGTGACCGTATCGCGCGTCTGCGAGAACGTCATCACATAGGTGAAGCAGGAATCGTTATAGGCGAAGCCGACGCCGTCCTTAACCAGGACGCTTGTCTCCAGATCGTAGGTGCCGGTGCCGAAGACCCGCCAGCTCTCGGCCAGGTGCGTAGAGGCTCCGAGCGTGACCTCGTGGCGGTCCGTGGCGAAGCCGTAGAGCGGCTGCGCCTGGATGAAGGCATATTTGGCGCTGAGCGAAACCGGCAGGCCGGAATAGGCCGCCTTGATCTCCGCGCGCCTGACCTCGAATGTCTGCTCGTCGAACCGGCCGCTGAGCGAGCCGGAGAAGCCGCTCGGGCTGTTGAAGCCGATGAGGCCGACATAGTCGGACTTGGCGGTCTGCAGGCCCGAATAGGCGCCGACATTGACGAGGTCCGGCGCGTCGAAGGAGTTCTCGCCGCCCAGTTGGTAGGATTGGCCGAAGATGGCGTTGGTGCCCCAGCCGTTTCCATAGGCGCCGGAGTAGCGGAAGCCGACATTGGCGCGCGTGCCGCCTTCGATGCGATCGTAGCCGGAGAACTTGTCGCGCTCGAACAGAGTCGTGGCGTCGAAGACGAAGCTCTGCGCGTCCTCGTTCGGAATGGCCAGCCCGCCGACATATTGCTCGTTCGGGCGCACGAAGATCTGCGCTGTCGGTTCCAGGACATGACTGGAGTTCGACATCGAGAACAGGAGAGGCCAGCGCATCTCCAGGCCGAGCGTGGCCATGTAGCGGGCGAGCGAGGAGCGCATATCGACATCCTCGCCGAGATTCGCCGCCATCTGGTTGACCGCCGCCAGCGATTCGGATGTGGTCGACACATAGCCGGCGTCGCCACGGAAGGCGAGCAGCGGCGTCAGCTGCAGTCCGTCATCGGTGGTGAAGGTGCGCTTCCATTCGGCCTCCGCCGTCAGCCGGCTGGACTGGCCCTCGAGGCCGCGCACGTTGTTGATGGAAGTGTCGTCGAGCGGATTGGCCAGCACCGCGTCCAGCCGGTCGCGGCTGATGACGCGCGCATTGACGTTGAGCGACAACTGCCCGCCCGCCACCGACATGTCGGGGATATAGGCGTAGTCGAACGACGGCAGCACCCAGGGCTGCTTGGCGGAGCGCGCCGTCGGGTCGCTGGACAGCGTGTCTTCCTGCACCTCGAATCGCATTGCCCTGACATCGAAATAATTACGGTCGCTCAGGCCCGTCAGATAGATCGACGACTGGTGGACGAGGTCGTTGTAGCCGTCGATATTATAGGTGCGCGAAAAATTCTTGTCGGTCTGTAGCAGCACGTCCCAGCCGAAGTTCCAGCGCTCGTTGATCGCGAACTGGCCCTTGGTGCCCATCATGCCGCGGAACTTGTTGGGATCGTTTTGCTCTCCCGAATCGACGGTAAAGCGATTGCCCGTGCCGATGAAGGCGTCCGGATCCTGCTGATTGATGCCGGCGATTTTCAGGCTGTATTCGCCGTTGTTGAAGCGCTGCCGCCATTCGGCCTCGCCGAGGAAGCCCTGCTTGGTGTAGCCGCTGCCGGTGACGGTCAGGTCATAGGTCGGCGAGAGCGCGAAATAGTAGGGTACTTTGAGGCCGACGCCGAGGTTGTTGTTGTAGACGATGCCGGGGATCAGGAAGCCGCTCTTGCGCTTGACCGTCGGGTCGGCGATCTCGAAGGCTGGCAAATAGGCAAGCGGATAGCCGAAGAACTCGAAATTCGCATTCTCGAACCGAACCGTCTTCTTCTCGCCGTTCCAGATGATCTTCCTCGCCTTGACGCGCCATGTCGGTGCCGAGTCGGGCTTGTCCTCGCAAGGCTCGCAAGCGGTGTAGATGCCGTTGTGGAATGTCGTCAGCACGCCGCCCATGCGTTCGGCGCTTTCGGCGGCGAAATAGGCCTTCTCGACCGTCTCGACGCGCAGCGCGTTGACGAAGCCGTCGGCGAAATCGTCGGTGATGTCGATATGCTCGGAATTGATCTTGGTGCCGTCGCTGTTGATGAGCTCGACGGCGCCGCTGGCGACGAGGCGCTTGGTATCGCGGTTGTACACCACTCGCTGGGCGACGAGCTTGTTGCCGCCATAGTCGATCTGCACGCCGCCGACGGCCGTCACCGTGTGCTTGTCGTTGTCATAGACGAGCGTATCGGCGGCCAGCAGCATCTGTGTGCCGGAGGGAACAGGCTTCGCCGTGATGGTCTGCGCCAGCGCCGGCACCGTCGGTACCACGCAAGCGAACAAACATGCCAAGGCTGTCGCCCCATAAAGGCGTGCCAGGCCGGCCTGCCTATGGCTGCGCAAACCAGCCTCCCTCACTAGCCGTCTTCCTTGTATAGCAGAAAAGTCACCCCGAAGAACATAGCCACGACAACCGGAACCCATGCAGCCACCATTGTAGGCACGAATCCGGCGACCCCGAATGCCTTGACCAGTACCGAAACGACATAAAGCAGAAAGCCGGCCAGGACGCCACCCAGAATCATCGTCGCCGACTGCCCCATCCGCGCAAATCGCATTGAAACTGTTGCCGCAATCAGCGTCATGGCGACGAGGAGGAACGGCAGCGCCACCAGCGAATCAAACTGCATGGCGAAGGCATTTGCCTTGAGGCCGAAGGAGCGGGCAACCTCGATCTTTGCCGGCAGATCGTAGAACGGGATGGTTTCCGGG
>NZ_RZST01000102.1:11645-16834 GCF_003997575.1 Mesorhizobium sp. M1A.F.Ca.IN.022.07.1.1 | reverse complement strand
GTAAGCGGTGTTTCCTGACCACCTTTCGGGAGTGGTCGCGATCTGTGAGGTTGCCGATCCTGTATTGGGATCGGAGATCGGCTTGTGTCTGGACTTGACCTTACGCTTGACCCGGAGCGGCAGCTTCGGCGTTTCGAGGTGATCAACGGTGCCGGCGGTCGGCGTCACTGGTCGGTGGATGACAAGGCGCGGATCATCGCAGAGACGCTGGAGCCGAATGCGATCATTTCCGAGGTCGCCCGCCGTTATGGTCTCAGGCCGCAGCAGGTCTTCGCCTGGCGCCGCGAAGCGCGCAAACAGGTCGCTTCGGTGCAGCAAGATTCTCCTGCCTTTGTGCCGGCGGTTGTGGCGGCGGCGGAACCTGTAGCCAGCCGTTCACCGAAGCAGCGGAAACGGCAAGCCACCCGAGATGCCGGCATGATCGAGCTTGAGATCGACGGCGTCGCGATGCGCGTCGGCCGGGGCGCCGATACCAAGACGGTGGCCGCAGTGATCCGCGCGCTGAAGGCGACGTCGTGATCGGGCCGACGGGTGCGGTCAAGGTCATGGTGGCGACGAAGCCCGTCGACTTCCGCAAGGGTGCGGAGGGATTGGCGGCGCTGGTGCGAGAGACAATGGGGGCCGATCCGTTCAGCGGGGCCGTCTACGTCTTCCGGGCGAAGCGGGCTGACCGGATCAAGCTGATCTTCTGGGATGGCACCGGGGTTTGCCTCTATGCCAAGCGTTTGGAGGATGGGGAGTTCCGCTGGCCGAAAGTGCATGACGGCATGATGCGGCTGACGGCCGCGCAGCTCTCGGCGCTACTCGAAGGTCTCGACTGGCGGCGAGTCCACGAGGCGCGCCGGACCCGCGTTCCAGCCCAGGCGGGCTGACCCGCGACGAAGTGAATCAGCCTGGATTCCGCTGTCGCGGGCTGTCGGCGAATATGGTCTGATCCGCTCATGGCGATGACGGCTGACCAGCTTCCCGACGATCCGGACGCGCTGAAGGCGATGGTCCTGGCGCGCGACGTCGAGAATGCCCGTCTGATTCAGATCATCAAGGAATTGCAGCGTCACCGCTTCGGCCGGCGTGCCGAGACGCTCCCCGAGGATCAATTGCTGCTGGGGCTCGAAGAGGCCGAGCAGATCGAGGCCGCCGACGAGGAAGAGAACGAACAAGCATCTCCCGCAGAGCGCCTGGAGCGCGCCAGGAAGCGCCGGACGAACCGCGGCGCGTTGCCATCCCATCTGCCGCGGGTGGAAATGATCGTCGACATCGAGGACCATGCCTGCCCATGCTGCCGCAATGGCTTGCATCGGATCGGCGAGGACGTGAGCGAGCGGCTCGACATCGTTCCGGCGCAGCTGCGTGTAATCGTCGTGCGGCGGCCCAAATATGCCTGCCGCGCCTGCGAGGACGTCGTGGTTCAGGCTCCCGCGCCGGCCCGGCTGATCGAGGGTGGTCTTCCGACCGAGGCAACGGTCGCCCAGGTGCTGGTCTCAAAATATGCCGATCACCTTCCGCTCTATCGTCAGGCGCAGATCTACGCCCGGCAGGGTATCAATCTCGATCGCTCTACGCTCGCCGACTGGGTCGGCCGCGCCGCCTGGCACCTGCGTCCGGTGCATGAGCGGCTGCTTGGCAAGCTGAAGTCCTCGCCAAAACTCTTCGCCGACGAGACGACCGCGCCGGTGCTCAATCCCGGCCGCGGCAAGACTAAGACAGGTCAACTCTGGGCCTATGCCCGCGATGACCGACCATGGGAGGGGAGCGACCCGCCGGGCGTCGCCTATGTCTATGCGCCGGACCGAAAGGCCGAGCGTCCGATCGCTCATCTCGCAGGCTTCACCGGAATCTTGCAGGTCGACGGCTATGGCGGCTATCGCGTGCTGGCCGACAAAAGCGGCGTCACGCTCGCCTTCTGCTGGGCGCATGTCCGTCGGCGCTTTTATGAACTGGCAGCAGCCGGTCCCGCGCCGATCGCCAGCGAGGCGCTGAGACGGATCGCCGAACTCTACAAGATCGAGGATGACATCCGTGGCCGATCGGCCAACGAGCGCCGCGCGATGCGTCAGGACAAAAGCCGCGCCATCGTCGCCGATCTCGAACCCTGGCTGCGTGAGAAGCTCGGCCTGATCAGTCAGAAGACCAAGCTCGCAGAGGCAATCCGCTACACGCTCTCACGCTGGGAAGGCCTCTCGCGCTTCCTTGACGACGGCCGCATCGAGATCGACAGCAACACCGTCGAACGCTCGATCCGTCCGATCGCGCTCAACCGCAAGAACGCGCTCTTCGCAGGCTCTGACGGCGGCGCCGAACACTGGGCAGTCATCGCCTCGCTGATCGAAACCTGCAAGCTCAATGGTGTCGAACCGCTCGGCTATCTCGCCGATGTCCTCACCAGGATCGTCAACGGCCACCCCAACAGCCAGATCGACGATCTCCTGCCTTGGGTCTACATCAACAAGCTCGAGCTCAAGGCCGTGGCCTGAGAACACCGCTTACATTGCTTTTCATGGACACGGATATGTACCCGGTCGGAGACCTGTCCCGAGCCTTCGGGGCTATTAAGCCCGGCCATTCAATCATGCGTCTTTGCGAGGGGCCGCATGCGTGGTGCCCGCGGCTGGAGGGCAAAGGTGTTCGGGTCGGCGACCATGTTGTGACCGGCCATGAACCGATGTGGAATAGTGGCGTTCTTGGCGTGCACCGCGACAACCTTCCTGCCTTGCTCGATGCCTATCTTCCGATGCTCGCAGTTCATGAGATCGCCAAGATAGATGCTGCTGAGCAGTTCTGCATTGGCATCGCCTTATCCCAAGATGGCCGAACCGTCAGTCCGCATCGCCTGAAAATCAGGAACTACAACACGCGGGGCAAAAAGCTGTTCGCCGGGCAGCGTGTTCGTCAATTCTTCAGTCTCTACGGCGACGCGACAATTGCCCAGCAAATCGCAAAAGCCGCTCGATATCGTCTTTGGCGAACTCCCGTAGACCTATGGCACCAGCGACGCATGTGGTCCGCTTGATCTTGGTTCCCACGCAGGGTGCAATCAAGCACGTGCCCGCCGCCTCTGCCATCCGTGAGAACGACCAAGATGAAAAGTTGGAACTCGCCTTGTTGGCGAGTTGGAGCTTTTCAAAGCAATAGCAGCTAAGTGGTTGAAATTGATGGCGATCCCGGCAGGATTCGAACCTGCGACCATCGGCTTAGAAGGCCGGTGCTCTATCCAGCTGAGCTACGGGACCGCTGGCCGGCCGGAGCCGGCTGATGCGAGTACGCGGATCGATCTAAAAGGATGATCCGCTCCGATTTCTGTTACGCAATTCCGGACGGAAAACCGCTGTGCACTTTGCTCGGATTGCTCAATGGGTCCAGGGCGTCCTGCGGTCATAGCGGAAATTGTCCGAATAGGAAATCTGCCGGCGCTTCGGCTCCTTCGGCTCCTCGACACGATAGGCAATGCCCTGCTTCTCGGCATAGGCGACCGCCTCTTCCCTGGTATCGAAGGTGAGCCGCACCTGGCTCAGCATATCGCCGGACGACGTGTAACCCATCAGCGGATCGATCTTCTTGCGCTGGGCTGGATCGAATTCCAGCACCCAGTGGCCGGTCTTGGCCTTGCCGGACTGCATCGCGGTTTTGGCTGGGCTGAAAATGCGCGCGGACATGGCCACCTCTTTGCCGCCCGAAGACCGGGCAATGATTTAGCCGCGCGCCCGAAAGGCCGGACCCCTCGACCGCGCGCCAGCCCGTCAATACTGTGCAACGGCGCCGGCGGCAAGGCCATACGCAGCCACGGCTTGGCCAGCGGAGGGCGGAACCTCGCGCCAGCCCGGACATTAACCGAAAAGAGAGGCGACCAGCACAGCCGCTCCGGCCAAAGGTCCAAGGTTGCGGGGCCTTCGTTATGTCCGCCTCGCGTCGCCATGCCCTCAACAAGCCTGGACAGTCCGCCATGACCATGACAACCGAACATCCCGTCCTGCAGCTGGCCGTGCTTGTCGGCAGTCTGCGGGCCCAATCCTACAGCCGCAAGATCGCCAAGGCGCTGGCGGCCCGCGCACCGGATTCGCTGCGCTGCCGCTTCATCGAGATCGGCGAGCTGCCTTTGTATAATCAGGATCTCGAGGGCGAGACGCCGCCTGCCGCCTGGTCGGCGTTCCGCGCCGCCATCGGGGAATGCGACGCGGTGCTGTTCGTCACTCCGGAATACAACCGTTCGATCCCGGGCTGCCTGAAGAACGCCCTCGACGTCGGCTCACGCCCCTCTGGCAAGAGCGTCTTCAAAGGCCTGCCCGCCGGCGTCGTCAGCGTGAGCCCGGGCAAGATCGGCGCCTTCGGTTCCAACCAGGCGCTCAGGCAGAGCTTTGTCTTCCTCGACATGCCGGTGATGCAGCAGCCGGAGGCCTATATCGGAAATGTCGCCGAGCTGCTCGACGACAGCGGCGCGGTTAAGAACAGCGACACGGCCGCCCTCCTGAAAGATTTCATCGAGGCGCTGGAGACGTGGATCAGAACCGTGCGGCCGGGCGGCTCGTCCTTCGACGCCTTCATGAAGCAGCGTGAGAAGATCGCCGAGGATTATGTCAACGGCAATGCTACGTCGTTGAAGGCCATCGTGACGCATAGCGAGCCGGCCACCTTCTTTTCGCCGCGCGGCGACCATCTCGAAGGCGCCGATGCCGTTGCCGGCCGATACGAGCGCGACGCCGCCAGCTTCCACGAAGGCGGCAGCACCGACATCGAGGTGCTGCAGGCCTCCGCGAGCGGCGATCTCGCCTTCTGGACCGGGCTGCAGCATGCGAAGGCGCGCATGGGCAAGAACGGACAGCCGGCCGAGATGACCTTGCGGGTGACGGAAGTGTTCCGGCTGGAGGACGGCGCCTTCAAGCTTGTGCATCGCCACGCCGACCCCGCCAACGGATAATCTCCCTATCCGCGACACAATGCCGGGCTCTTTGCAACCACGGCCTATTCCCATTGCCTCGTCAGCGGCATATGTCGGATACATGGCCGTGGCACGTGAGAGCCATGACGACGATAAAGACAAGAATGGGCATGGAAGCGGAAATCTCGTCGGATTGGACCGGCGAGCCGGCGATCCTGGAAGGCGCGATCGTGATCGGCGCCGGCGCGGCCGGATTGGCGGCGGCCTACGCCCTGATCGAGGCCGGGATCGCCACCGAGATCCTCGAGCGCGAGGG
>NZ_RZST01000102.1:0-11635 GCF_003997575.1 Mesorhizobium sp. M1A.F.Ca.IN.022.07.1.1 | reverse complement strand
CCCTGATCGAGGCCGGGCTCCCCCCCGAGCCCCTCGAGCGCGAGGGGCGGCTGCCCGCCCCCTGCCCCCACCGCCATGAGAACCTGCATCTCAACACGCATCGCGACCTCTCGACGCTGCCCGGTGTTTCATTTCCGAAAGGCACGCCCGCCTTTCCGCACCGCAGCGCGGTGATCCGCCTGTTCAACGACTTTGCCCAGACGCACCGGCTGCCGATCGCCTTCGGCGTCGTCGTCGAGGAAATCGAGTTCCGCGGCGATCACTGGCTGCTGAAGACCAGCACGGGACCGCGGGCGGCGCGCCACGTGGTGATCGCCACCGGGCGCGACCGACAACCCTTTATCCCGGCCTGGAAAGGCATGCAGGATTTCTCGGGCAAGATCGTCCATTCGGCGCATTTCGGCCGGGCGAGCGACTATGCCGGGAAAAAAGTGCTGGTGGTCGGCGCCGGCAATTCCGGCTTCGACGCGCTCAACCATCTTTCCGGCGTCGAGACCGGGCAGATGTGGCTCTCGGCGCGGAACGGGCCGTCACTGCTGCCCAAGCGCATCGGCAAGATCGCCGTGCATCGTTTCTCGCCCGTCATGGCGAGACTGCCTGCCCGGCTCGCCGATGCGGTGTTGGCGGCGACGCAGCGGCTGGTCTTCGGCGATCTCGGGAAATACGGCCTGCCCCCCGCCCCGTCGGGCGGCGCCAGCCGCCTCGGCTCGGACTATACGGCGATCGCCGCCGATGACGGCGCGGTCGACGCGATCAAGGCCGGCCGCATCGTCGTCGTGCCGCAGGTCAAGGAATTCAGGCACGACGGCGTCGTTCTCGAAAGCGGCCAGTCGATCGCGCCTGACATCGTCATTGCCGCCACCGGTTACCGCACCGGGCTGGAGGCGATGGTGGGCAGGCTCGGCGTGCTCGATGCCAAGAGGGTGCCGCTGTTCAACGGCCCGGCGAACGACCCGAAACTGCCCGGCCTCTGGTTCACCGGCATGCGGCCGAGCATTCGCGGCTGCTTCGCCAATGCGCGCATCCAGGGCGCGGCGATCGCCGGCAGGATTGCCAAGCAAAGGCGCTGAGGCGCCAGTCTGCGCGCGAGGCTTCGGTTTGGGCCGGCCGCGGAAGCTTTATATGCCGCGAGCGTCGGAGTACGGCGCGGCCTGGTAGACACCTGATTTGGGATCGCGAATTGCCATTTGGCTCAAGCCGCTAGACGGGCGCCGCTCGCGGCTCGTCGGCGACACCAGCCGCCGCGCCGCAACGTGACAAGTCCTATTGCGAAACCGCGCAAAGCGCATATTGTCGAGCATGGTCGGGGATCGTACCCGGCGGTCGAAGGGGGCGATCGACGCGGTGCTGCGTTAGGCGGTTGGGTCAAGGACTCGATGCAGCAAGGGGCTATGAGTGTTACGGCCACAGGGCGCGGCCAGCGTGAGCAAGCCGACGGCGATATTGCCCGCGAGCAAACCGTCCTCTTTCGCCTCACCGACCGACTTTACCGCGCCCATGGCCTCGTCGAGATCTACGATGCGGCCCTGGATGCCATATGCGACGCCCTCGGTTCGTCGCGCGCCTCGATCCTGAAATTTGACAATCAAGGCGTCATGAGCTTCGTCGCGTGGCGCTCACTGTCTGAAGAATACCGCAAGGCTGTCAACGGCCACACGCCGTGGACAAGCGATCAGCGCGACGCCAAGCCCATCTTTGTCGAGGATATTCGGTTCAGCGGTGAATCTCAGCAACTCATCGAAACAGTCCTCGGCGAAGGTATCGAAGCGCTCGCCTTTATCCCGCTTGCCAGCTCCCGCGAGCTCATCGGCAAGTTCATGGTCTACTACCCAGCCCCCCATAGCTTCACCGATCGTGAACGCGAACTTGCGTTGACCATTGCCCGCCAGCTCGGGTTTGCGATCGAACGGGACCAGGCGGAAACCACTGCGGCGCGGCTGAGCGCGCTTGTCGAATCTTCGGATGACGCGATCATCGCGACGGATCCCGACGGCATCGTCACGGACTGGAACCGTGGCGCCGAGCGGCTCTACGGTTACCCCCGCGCGGAAATTGTCGGTCGTTCGCCCATGTTGCTGATACCGCCCGATCGCAGGAACGAGGACAGGGAGATCCTGGCGCGCATTCGAGATGGAGAGCATGTCGAGCATTTCGAGACCGTTCGCCTGCGCAAGGACGGCAGCATCGTTCCCATCTCTTTGACCGTTTCCCCCATCGCGGACGCGTCGGGCGCAATTGTCGGTGCCTCCAAGATCGCCCGCGGCATCTCCGAGCGGCTGCGCGCGCAAGAGCAGCGGGAGATACTGCTCGGCGAGATGGACCACCGTGTGAAGAACCTCTTCGCCATCGCAAGCTCGATCGTCAAGCTGAGCGCTTCGGCCGCCGAAACGCCGGCGGCGCTCGCCTCGATCGTGTCTGACCGCCTCGGCGCCTTGGCGCGGGCGCATGCGCTGACGATGCTCACGTCTGGTGGCCGCTCTGCTCAGGTCTCCACGAGCCTGCATACATTGGTGAACGCGATCCTCGCGCCATATCGCCATGCGGCCGATGAGCATCCCCGCTTCGCGATCACCGGCATCGATATTCCCGTGCCCGCGGCAATGATCACGCCACTTTCCCTCCTGCTGCACGAATTCGCCACCAACGCCGCCAAACATGGCAGCCTCTCGGCGGCCGCCGGCTCAATAGAGATCACTTGCGCCAATCGGGACGGCAAGGTGCTTATTCAATGGCGAGAGGTTGGGGGACCACCTCCTGTCGCAACCGAAGAAGAAGGTTTCGGGAGCCGCCTGGTCCGCGTCGCCGCGAGCCAGTTGGGCCGAGTCGAGCGAAACTGGGACCCGGCCGGCGTCACTATCGAGATCACGCTTGACGGTGAAAGATTTTCTGCCTGACGACCAGAAGGCCGAGCTGAGGTGGGGATCTCCTCGGCCGGGTCGACCAATCGAGCATGACAGTCGGGCTAGCTCATGTCCCTAGCGGCGTCTTCGATCAGCTTGACAACCAAATTGCGAAACCTCTCGCCGGACCTGTTCCCTATATTTCCAACATCCTCGGCGACCATACCGGGTGACGAAACCGACACCTCCCCACTGACGTGAACGTTGACGGTGAATACCCTTCCGGCGGTGTTTTTCACTTCCGGCTTTCGGTAGATTCGAAACCGAACAGAGGGCGTCAGCGCTTTGTCACGGCCCCGCGGAACGGTGTCTATGTCGATGGTCATCTCGCCCGACACCTCTGCCTTGGCCGCTACCAACGACGCAACAACGACATCGTCCAGCCAGGCCCTGGCTTGGGTGCCGAAATCCGGCACCGTGGCGTTCGCATCCTCCTTTTGCTGGCGAGGAGCTTTCTTGCCGCGCTCAAGGGCTTCTTTGAACTTAGCCACCTAATCGCCTCCGACTTGTCAGCCTATGAAGCGGCGCTCACATTGGTCACCGCCCTGCCAATCAATAAAACGCGCGCCATCCCAGTGCGTTGCAATGAACAGCCCTTCGGCGCGCGGTTGATCGGTCGACGGGCCGACGCGCGAAGGTTTGCTGGCAACGGAGCGTTCCTGGGCTCCGCCGTCAAAAGGCAACGTTGCGATGCTGCTGCATAGAGGCATCCGGGCCTAAGCTTATTCAATTAAATCAATAGGTTATATAAAACCATCACATGGCACCGTCAGTAGGGCAAGACGGCGACGATCGGACGTCCAGGGTTCGGACCGAGGTTGTGCGCGCGTGGCCGCTTGCGCCCCCGCCCGGCAGCCAGGTGGTACCTCTTTATCAATGCTTCACCATAGGAACAGCGGTCCCGGAACCTTTCTGATTGCTGCGAACTTCTGGAATTCCATGAATCCCAAAATGAAGGACTTCGGCATGAAAGTCACTGCAGCAGGCATCGACCGCATCAAGATCGGCAACGCCGACGCGAGTGGCCAGGGCGCGCATTTCGTCGTTTGGCTTTATCTTCAGGTCGACGAAGGCGGCACACAAACCGGTCAGGAACTGGTGGTGTCAGTCCCGTACGACGCGCAGATGACCTTTGATGAAATCGCTACCCAGGCTTTCGAGAAGGCGCACGCCCTGCTTGTCGCCTGCTGCGAGATAGATAAGTCCATGTGGTGGAAACAGTTCAACCACAGCCTTGCGCCGCTGCCTGAGTGGACGCCCGGCGCGCAGTAGTCGGGCGCGACCGATGCCGGTGCTAAGCCTTGGCAGTGAATGCCTCAGCCGGCCAATTCGGAAAGTTCGTCGGCCGCTTCCTCAAGACCTTGCGCCGCCGCTCGCTCGAGCCAAAGGCGGCCGACTGCCGGGTAGTGCTCTCCGGCTAGGCCCTTCGAGAAATATCGGCCGAGCATCAGTTGGGCCTGCCCGTGCCCACGCTCGGCCGCGGCCGCAAACCATTTCTGCGCCGCCACGTGATCGACCGGCAGTCCCTCGCCGGAGCTCTGCAGCGCGCCGAGAGCAAACATTGCGCCGGCATGTCCGTCGGCAGCAGCCCGTCGGAACAGCTGTATTGCGGCTTCGGGAGAGCGTTTGCCTCCGCTGCCATTGAGCAGCATCTCAGCAAGTGCCACTTGCGCATCGAGCATGCCGCCTTCGGCCGCTTGGGCAAACCAGGCACGAGCCTGTTGCGCGTCGGCAGCCACGCCGCGCC
The DNA here is from genome assembly GCF_003997575.1 of Mesorhizobium sp. M1A.F.Ca.IN.022.07.1.1. Taxonomy (NCBI): domain Bacteria; kingdom Pseudomonadati; phylum Pseudomonadota; class Alphaproteobacteria; order Hyphomicrobiales; family Phyllobacteriaceae; genus Mesorhizobium; species Mesorhizobium sp. M1A.F.Ca.IN.022.07.1.1. The sequence goes on along the minus strand of NZ_RZST01000102.1, from coordinate 6,988 downwards.
CGTCCCTGAGAATGCGCGCATACATGTACTGAGCCTCAGCCACGCCTTCAGCTGCGCGCCTCAGCCATTGCGCGGCGCGAGTTTCATCCTGGTGCACGCCGACGCCTTTGGCGAAACACAGCCCGAGATTGAAGGCGGCGATAAGGTCGCCCGATAATGCGGCCGCCTCGAACCACCCCGCTACGCTCGTGATATCGTCCGGCTCGCCGGCTCCCTGAAGAACAAGATTGGCCAGATCGACTTGCGCTGCCCGGTTCCCGCTGCTTGCGGCGGTGCGCAGCCAATGCGCCCCCTCTTGCTCGTCCCTGGCGACACCGTTTCCCGTCAGGTAGAGAGAGGCCAGCGCGCGAGCGGCGGCCTGGTGACCCCCCTCGGCCGCACGACGATACCAAATTGCCGCCTCTGAAAAGTCCGGCGGCCGGCTCTTCACGTTACGATCGCCGAGAAGATTCGCCGCCTCGAAATTGCCCGCCAATGCCGCACGCCGTATCCAGGCCTCTCCGGTCACAGGATCCTGATCGCCGAGGCTCCCGTCGATAAGCGCCAGACCCAATCGGAATTGGGCCGCAGGAAGCCCTTTCTCCGCAGCTGACTGGTATAATCGCGCCGCACCCGCAATGTCGCCTGCGACGCCGCGGCCGTGTTCGGTCAGGATCGCGAGAAGATAGATTGCCGTCGGCAAGCCAGCGTCCGCCGCCCGCCGGACCTCATCGGCAATCCTGGACCGGTCTGCCGACAGACCCCGCCGTGCCAGCGCCAGGGCAAAACCAAGGCTTCCTTCGGCGCAGCCGGCCGCGGCCGACCGCTCGTACCACCTGTAGGCAGCATCCGCATCGCGCATTGGTTCGGGACCGCTGGTCAGGATGTAGCCGAGGAGTGCCTGGCCGGTGGCGGAGCCCGCCTCGGCCGCCTTCGTGGCAAGGTCGAGCGCTGACGCAAAGTCTGGCTCGCTCGTGGTGTCCTCGAAGAACAGGCGTTCCGACTCGGAGCCCTTGTCAGCCTCGGCTGTCGCCATCCCGGTCACGTAGAGTGCGGCGAGAAGCGCCTGCGCATCAGCGCTCCCGTGATCCGCTGCTCGCCGCAGCCAGCGCGTCCCCTCTGCCCGGCTGGGCGGCACGCCGGAACCTTCGAGATAGCAACGCGCGACCCGATACTCGGCCTGGCCTATGCCCGCACGCGCAGCCGTGGCGAAGAGCGGAAAGGCCTCGGTGGGCTTGCCATTTTCAGCAAGCTGGATCGCCCTGCGCAATGCTACGGATGGGCTAGCCAAACCAGTCAGGCGATCCAGGATTGTCATCGATGCCAGCCTCTGGCTGCTCCGGTTCCTCTTGAGCTGCAGACTACGGCTCGCGCATCGCTTCCTGACCGATCGGGAGCATCACCCCAAGCATGTATTTGAGCACCGTGCGCCGGCCGACCTGAACGTCGGCGGTCACCGGCATGCCGGGGGTGAGGGCAAACCCGGCGGGTACGTCATGCAGCGCGACCTGATCGATGGAAATGCGCGTCCGATAGAACGGTTCTGTGTTCGAGGGCAGCATTGCCAGCGAACTGTCTGGATCGCGGGCTTGCTCCTGAGCGGAGAAGGAATCCGGACTGAGCGTGCGCACGGTGCCGTGAGCGAGGCCGTATTGCGAATAGGGGAAGGTATCGAACTTGATGACGACAGGATCGCCGACATGGACGAAGCCACTGCTTCGGCCGACGACATTTGTCTCGATCTCGAGCGGCGCCTTGGCGGGCACCAGCGTGATCAGGCGCTCGCCCGACTGCAGGACCGAGCCGACCGACACCTTTGCCACGGACTGGACAATGGCATCTCCTTCGCTTTTCAGCTCGACCAGTTGCTTGCGCAGCTTTGCCTTGTTGAAGAGCTCGCGCGCGTCGGACATGCGAGAGCTCGCCTCCGACAAACCTTGCGAGACTTCCGCGCGCCAGCCTTGAATGTAGCCGGCGCGGTCGGCGGCTACCGCAGCCTGCTGGCGCCTGGCAGCTTCCGCCGTCTGCACGGCGTTGCCGAGCGCGCGCGACATTTCGGCCGAATTGTCCTCGGCCAGCAGGGTATTGAGGCGGCTCCCGACTTGCCTTTCTTCCAGCTGCTTGCGCATCTGTTCTATCGATGCCGCGACGGAGAGCCGCTGCCGGTAGCCAGCGGCATCAGATTGCGCGCGCGAGATCACGGAAGTGAGTTCATCGCTTTGCCGATCGAAATTCTCCAGCTTAGCCTCGTAGACCGCCTTGCGGCGCTCGAAGATCGAGGCCTGCAGGGTCCAGCTGGGGTCGAGGCCGTCATAGTTGAACTCCTTGCCGTCGGCCTCCGCCTTCAACCGTGCCACTTCGGCCTCAAGCGTAGAGACCTGCATGGCCAAGGCCTGCAGGTCTGCCGAGGCGAAGGTCGAATCGAGACGCGCAAGCAATTGGCCGGCCTGCACATGCTGTCCTTCGCGCACTTCGATCGAGCGGACAATCGCCGTCTCCAGCGGCTGCACGATGATGTTGGGCGATTGTGAAACCACGAGCCCCCTCGTCGTCACGACCTGGTCGACCGGTATCAGTCCGGCCACGGTGATCAAGACGATCACGAGGCTCGAAATCATCCATACGATGCCGCGCGCCGACCGAGGAATTGGCGCATTGGAGACGGCAGTCGACGGCCATTGGAACTCGAGTATGGCCGGCGTCGTCGGATCGTTCGCTTTCGCTCGGCGCCAGCGAGCCTGGCGGACGGTGAGCGAGGTGCTACTCATGGCTTACCAGTCCTCGTGTCGAAGTCATGCTTGGCGAGACGACCATTTCAATCTCGATCCCGCTGCGGCACGACATCGTCAAACCAATCGCGGCGGTACGGCCGCCGGCCGGCCGCCACGATTGTCCAAATGTCGGTTCTGCTGCGACCACAGCTGGCGATAGAGCGCGCATCGTTCGAGCAGGACGGTGTGCGAAGCGACGTCGAGAACCTTGCCCTGCTCCATGACCAGGATCTGGTCGCAGTCGGTGAGCGAGGACAGCCGATGCGAGACGATGATCATGGTGCGGCCGCTGGCGATGCGCATGAGATTGGCGCTGACGACCGCTTCGCTTTCCGGGTCGAGAGCACTGGTGGCCTCGTCGAGAATGAGGATGGTCGGATCGTGGATGAGGGCGCGCGCGATCGCCAGCCGTTGCTTTTGACCGCCCGAAAGGTTGGGCGAACCTTCCTCGATGTAGGTGTCGTATCCGTTCGGCATGCGTTCGATGAATTCTTCCGCGCCGGCCAGATGCGCGGCACGCATGGCATCGGACAGCGTCAAGCCTGCGCGCCCGGCGATGATGTTGTCGCGGATCGACCCGCGGAACAGGAAATTGTCCTGGAGGACCACGCCGAGCCCCTGGCGAAGATGACGCAGGTTGATTTCCTTGAGGTCGACGCCGTCCAGCTTCAGGAACCCGCTGTAATCCCGGTTGATCCCCTGCAGCAGCCGCGCGATGGTCGATTTTCCCGACCCGCTCCGCCCGACAATGCCGAACATGGTCCCAGCCGGAATGTGGAAGCTGACCCGGTCGAGGGCGGGCGTCTTGGTACCGATGTAGCTGAACGTCAGATCGCTAAACGTAACTTCGCCGAGGAGCCTTGGCCGCAGACCGAGGGAGTTCGAACTCGTCTCCAACGGCCGGTTAAGGACGGATGCCGCCTCGCCGATCGCCGCCCCCACCTCCTCGTAGTCTTCGATCAGCCGCACCAACCCGACCAGCGGCTGCGCGACGCGTTGGGAGATCATCATGAAGGCGAACAGACCGCCGACCATATAGCCGGAACTGTCGCTCATCGCGAGATAGGCGCCGATCAGCATGGTGCCGAGCACCATTACGCGTTCAATGGGCGTAACCAGGGTCTGCGGCCAGCTGGCGAACTGCCCGAAGGAGAGGCGCGCGCTTCCCGCCTCCGCCACCTGCTCGTCCCAAAGCGCCTTGCGTTGCGGCTCGAGACCAAGCGCCTTCACGGTCTTAATGCCGACAACGGTTTCGCCCAGCGCCGCCGACTTCCAGGTCTCGGCCTCGATCACCCGCTGGTACCTTCGGCGCAGCGGCTTCAGGAAGGCAAGGATGATCAGCATGATCACCGCTGCGCAGGCAACGACGATCCAGGCAAGCGTCACGTTGATATAGAACATCACCGGCAGCAGCACGCACAGGGTGATCAGGTCCAGGAACGTGCTGAGCAGTTTGCCTGTCAGAAACTCGCGGATTCGATAGACCTGCGCGAGGTGGTACATTGTCTCGCCGGCGGGGTGGCGCTCGAAATAGTCGAGCGGCAGACGCAAGAGGCGGCTGAAAACGTGCAGCTGCAGCTTGGTGTCGAGGCGGGCTCCGACGACGTTGATGATCAGTCGCCGCGCGTGGCCCAGGAGCGTCTCGTATGCGAAGACGACAGCGACTATGGCCGACAAGAGTAACAGCGTCGAGACACTGTTGAACTGCAATACCTTGTTGACCACCGTCATGACGATGAGCGGCGGCAAAATGGTCAGAACGCTGAGTGTGAAGGAGGCGATGGCCACGTCGCGAAGCGGCCGGCTTTCGTGCCGCACCAGTTCGGCGATCCAGCGAAGGGTGAAAGGCGCATCCGCGGCAACATAGGATCGCGCGTTTCGCAGCAGCACCGCCTCGCCCGTCCACACCTGCGACAGGCGCAACTCGTCGACAGCGGTGGATGGACCATCGTCGGGCGCTTCCGGACTTTTGAGGAAGACCACGTTGCGCTCGGCACTCGCCCCGGTGAGGAGACCGGCGCCGCCATCGCTGAACAAGAGAACGACTGGTCCGGTATCTTGAAAGCGCAACAGGTGTGACCAGCGAACACGCACTGCCCGGGACCACATGCCGCCGTTCTGCGCCCATTCCGACAGGTCGGTAGCGCTTGGAAACGGGCCTGCGCTCGCTGCCCTGAATTCGTTCGGATCGAGCTCGATACCGTGATAGCGGGCGACCCGGAGCATCGCCTTGAGGCGCGGCCCGACCTGGTCGAACTCGGCGGGGCCACCGGGGCTCTGCCCCGTTTCGCTGGTGCCGCCGGGCATGCCGGTCGGGTCGGCCGCGGTCCCGGCACGCAGCTCCACAGGCTGGACTTCAGCACTCCCAGGAACGTTCACCATGGACTCCCCTTCGGGTAGGCAGGCGGTGGTTCGACATTGCCCGGGGCGGACCATTTCCGCCGGAATCTCTGGGGGCGCTGATGATACTCCACGGCGGTCGGTCGCGCGAGCCCCTTAACCACTCGGAAAGGCCGAACGCGCGGGCCCTGCCCTTCGGCAAAGCCCGCGCGCCCGCTTCTCAGCTTTGGACCGGTTTCTATCGTCGTCTGTCCGGTCGCCATTCCTCTTCACTCATGCTCAGTCATGCGGCTTCAGAATATCCTTCAGCGCCTTCTTCACCGTGTCGTCGCTATTGGCGAAGCCGGCACCCTGCTTGTTCTGATCCGAGGTCAGGTCGGTGCTTGCACCCAACGGCTTGTTCTGGTTCTGACCAAATCCCCTGATCGTGTTGAGAACATTCAGGAGGTCGGTCGTCACCGAACCGGCGGCCTGGCTGACAAGCTGACGGAACGACGCATGGCTGACGGCATCACTGTCGGTCGAGCCGGATTGCAGGAACTGCGTCGTGTCCTTGAGCCCGAGCGAGTTGGCCGTGACCGCGGCGGTGCGATGGCCAGGCGAGCCATCGGCATCAGTGCCATCGTTGGAATGTCCCTTCCCAGGATTGCTGCTGTCGTTGTGGTCAGGATCATTGCCATGGCCGTTGTTGCCTTTGTCGCGATCACCGGTCTCGCCGCCGGGGCCGGTCGCTCCGGTCGGGCCCGTTGCGCCGCCCGGCCCGGTGGCACCCGTCGAGCCGGTTGCACCCGTTGCGCCGGTCGCTCCGGTCGAGCCTGTGGCACCCGTTGCGCCGGTAGCACCCGTTGCTCCGGTTGCACCTGTCGCTCCGGTCGAGCCGGTGGCGCCGGTCGCACCCGTTGCTCCAGTCGCCCCAGTCGAGCCAGTTGCTCCGGTAGCTCCAGTCGAGCCGGTAGCTCCGGTCGCACCGGTCGAGCCCGTGGCACCCGTAGCGCCGGTCGCTCCAGTCGCACCGGTGGCTCCGGTGGCTCCAGTCGCACCGGTGGCTCCGGTCGCACCGGTTGCTCCGGTCGAACCCGTTGCTCCAGTCGCACCGGTGGCTCCGGTCGCACCTGTCGAGCCGGTTGCACCCGTAGCGCCGGTCGCTCCGGTCGAGCCGGTTGCACCCGTTGCTCCAGTTGAGCCGGTAGCGCCAGTGGCACCCGTGGCGCCGGTCGCACCTGTAGCTCCGGTAGCGCCGGTCGCCCCAGTCGAGCCGGTGGCACCCGTGGCGCCAGTCGAGCCGGTCGCACCCGTGGCGCCGGTCGCACCTGTCGCACCCGTTGCTCCAGTCGCACCGGTTGCTCCGGTCGAGCCCGTGGCACCCGTAGCGCCGGTCGCTCCAGTTGCTCCGGTAGCTCCAGTCGCACCCGTGGCTCCGGTCGCACCGGTTGCTCCGGTCGAGCCCGTTGCTCCAGTGGCTCCGGTCGCACCTGTCGAGCCGGTAGCTCCAGTCGCACCCGTGGCGCCGGTTGCACCAGTCGCACCCGTTGCTCCAGTCGCACCCGTTGCTCCGGTCGAGCCCGTGGCACCCGTAGCGCCAGTCGCTCCAGTCGCACCAGTTGCACCAGTTGCACCCGTGGCTCCGGTCGCACCGGTTGCTCCGGTCGAGCCAGTCGCTCCGGTAGCGCCTGTGGCACCCGTAGCGCCGGTCGCCCCAGTAGAGCCAGTAGCTCCGGTGGCTCCAGTGGCACCCGTGGCGCCGGTTGCACCGGTCGCACCAGTTGAGCCAGTCGAGCCGGTTGTACCCGTTGCTCCAGTCGCACCGGTCGCACCGGTCGAGCCGGTAGCACCCGTTGCTCCAGTTGAGCCGGTAGCTCCGGTCGCACCCGTGGCTCCGGTCGCACCGGTTGCGCCGG
>NZ_RZST01000101.1:0-17093 GCF_003997575.1 Mesorhizobium sp. M1A.F.Ca.IN.022.07.1.1 | reverse complement strand
TGGTCGAACAGGACGGCAAGGCGACGCTGGTGCTGCGCAGCGGATCAGGCTGAGCGGCAGCGCCTTCATAGGTGCCGACGCCGGCAATGCGCAGCCGTCCGCCGGTCGCAGCGACGGCATCGGCGATTGCTTCGGCCTCGGCCGTGGTTCGTGCGCCCGCCCTCGCCGCGCCGAGCTCGACCAGGACACGCAACGGCGGGAGATCGGCAGCTGCCCGCCACGCATCCGCCAGTGCCCGCACGGCCGCGACCGAGTCGGCGAAGACATAGAGCTCGGCATCCGGCCACGCGCCAGTCAGTTTCGCGAGCCGGCCTGCACCACCGGCGCCGCTGACCTCGTTGGCAATGATCAGACTCGAGAGACCCGCCTTCAGCATCACCGTTGCCTGCCTTATATCGGCGACCGTCGTGCCCCAGGCACCGGCCTTGACGAGCGAATGGGCGAGATCCGGCGCCATCGGCGTCTTGGCATGCGGCGCGACCGCAGCGCCCTGCTCGCGCGCATAACGCAGGAACAAGTCGCGATTTGAGGCGAAGGCCGCTTCGTCAAGGGTGAGCAGCGGCAGCGACATGCGGCCATCGGCCGGATGCCAGCCTTGCTGTCCGGCCAGGCTGGAATCCAATCCGGACGTGCCGGGGGGCACGCCACGGATACGATCGTCGAGCATGAAATTTTCATGCACGACAAGCGATTGGGCCGGTGTGTTCTCGCTCATCCGATGCTAACCCTTCCGTCGCCGAACAATGGCTCAACCGATTGCCGGCCAAGGCCTGAGGGAACCGCGTGCCAAATCCCTACTCCGGACCCATCATCGACGCCCATCACCATCTCTGGGATCTCAGCCTCGGCCGCCATCCCTGGCTGACCGCCTCTGCCGGCGAACGCGGCGGCCTCGGCGAGCTTGATGCCTTGCGCCGCAACTATCTGCCTGAGGATTATCTGCGCGACGCCGCCCGGCACCATGTCGTCGCCAGCGTCCATGTCGAAGCCGGCTGGGCGAGCGACGACAGCGTCGGCGAGACCCGCTGGCTCGAGACGCTCGACAAGTCGTGCGGCGTAGCGGCGCGCTACGTCGTCCATGTGCCGTTGGCGAGCCACAACGCGGCGGAGTTGATCGAGGCGCAGGCCGCGTTCGACCGCGTCATCGGCATACGCGACATTCTGAGCTGGGACCCTGATCCCGCCCGCCGCTTCGCCGCTCGCGACGGCATAATGGACGATCCCGCCTGGCGCGCCGGCCTTGGCTCGCTCGCCCGGTACGGGCTCTCCTTCGACCTGATGGTGTTTCCACGCCAACTGGCCGAGGCAGCGCACCTCGCCGCGGCCTTTCCCGACCAGCAATTCGTCCTCAACCATTGCGGCAGCCCGATCGACCGTGATCCCGAAGGCTTGCAGAGATGGCGAGACGGGCTGCGGCGGCTGGCCGAGCGCGACAACGTCGCCATCAAGATCTCCGACCTGGTCGCTTACGATCATGACTGGACGCTCGAAAGTCTGCGGCCGATCGTTCTGCATTGCATCGACTGCTTCGGCATGAAGCGCGCCATGTTCGGCTCCGACTTCCCGGTCGCCGGCCTGCACGCCTCGTTCGATGAGGTATATGACAGCTTCAAGGTCATCACCGCCGATCTTTCCCGGGATGAGCAGGCGGCGCTGTTCTTTGGCAACGCCGCTCGCATCTATCGCCTGGACGCCGGGTCATCGCCGGGCTTGCTCCCTGCCTGAGAGCAGCAGCAGCCCGAGGATGAGCGAACCGAACAGGATGCTGCGCCAGCCGGGCGATGCATTGACCACGGTGATCAGCGCAGTGATCGTCACCAGCAGGATGGCTCCCGGGATGGTGCCGGCATAGGTGCCGAGCCCGCCGAGGATCGAGGTGCCGCCAAGCACCACTGCGGCGATCGAGGCGAGCAGATAAGGATCGCCGATCCCGACATAGCCCTGCCCGTTCATGCCGAGCACCAGCACGCCCGCGAGCCCCGCCGTGAATCCGCTGATGCCGTAGACAGCCAATGTCGTGGAAGTGATCGGCACGCCCGACAACGACGCCGCAAGCGGATTGGCGCCCATGGCGAAGATGCGGGCGCCGAAAGGCGTTGCATGCATCAGTGTCAGCACGAGCACGGAAACCGCGATCCATAGCAGGATGCCGGCCGGAATGCCGGCCGGCCTCGCATTGCCAAGCCAATGAACCAGCGGGTTCTCGGCGGTGACGGCACTGCCGCCGGCAATGATGATCAGCAGACCCTGCAGGAATGTCGCCATGGCCAGCGTCATGATCATCGGATGGACGCGCAGCAGCGCCACCCCTAACCCGTTGACCACGCCGATAGCTGTGGTCAGCGCAAGCACCGCGAGCACGGAGGCAAGGCCGGTCGGATCGGCCTGCCATGACAGCAGCGGCAGGCTGATGGCGCTGACGGTGACGATCGCTGCCACCGAGAGATCGATCCCGCCGGCGATCACCACGAAGGTCTGCCCGGCCGCCACGAGGCCGATCACCGCGCCAAGTTCTACCAGGTAGCGCAGATGTCCGTAGGCGCCGAAGCCGCGCGATGCGATGCTCGCCGCAATCCAGACTGCGACGACGATGGCAAGGGTGAGGAACGGTCGGCTGGTGAGGATCGCCCTGGCGCGTCTGCCGCCGGGGCTGTCGGTCCACGCTGTCATTGCTGCACCTTGCGGAATTGCGGGATGGCGACCGCGCCGATGATGATCAGCCCTTGCGCGACATACTGCGCTACCGGGGTGAAGCCGAGGAAGAACATCACGCTAATCATCAGGCTGAGCAGCAGGCTGCCGGCGAGCGCGCCTCGCATGGTGCCCTGCCCGCCGAGAAAGCCAATGCCGCCAAGCACGGCAGCGGCAATGGAATTGAGCGTGAAGGCGGTGCCGATGACCGGATCGCCAGAGCCCGTTTGCGCGGCGACGAACAGCCCGGCGCCGGTCGACAAGAGGCCGCTGATCGCATAGGCGGCCACACGCGCCGCGTCGACCGGCACACCGGAACGGTAAGCCCCGACCGGATTCTCGCCGGCGGCATAGAGGCTCAATCCAAGCGGCGTGGCGAGATAGAGCTTCCACAGCAGGACGACCACCACCAGCAGCACGAACGCCGCTGGCGTGTCGCCGGCAAGCAGGTCGGACAGCCAAGCCGGGATGGAGCCGCCAGGCCTCGGCAGGATCAGCAGTGCGGCGCCACCGATGATGAACGAGCCGGCGAGCGTCACCACGATCGCCGGCAGGCGCAGCCTGACCACGATGAAGCCGGTCGCGGCGCCGATGCCGAGCCCGGCAAGCGCCACGGCGGCCGCGCCGCCGGCGACGCCCAGCGGTCCGCCCATGGTGGTCGCGGCAATGACCGCGCCGAGGCTGACGGTCGCGCCGATCGCAAGGCTGATGCCGCCGGTGAGCATGAGGATCGCCTGCGCCATCGCCACCAGCGCCACCGGGAACCAGCTCTGGGTGAACTTGGCAAAGCCGGAGACCGTGAACAGGCCCGGAAAAAGCACGGCATAAGCGATGAGAAACGCCAGCACCACCAGGAAGAGGCGGCGAACGCCGATGTTGCGGCGCGCCTGCACCTGCCAGTAGAGCGCGCCGTCGGCTCTCGCGGATGGAATGATGCTCATGCCGCCACCTTCCGCCTCTCTGCACCCATCGCCGCCGACACGATGGCTTCCTCGCTCAGCGCGGCACGCTCGAGCATCCTGGCGACCCGGCCTTCACGAACCACCGCGACGCGGTCGCATAGATGCACCAGTTCCGGCGTATCGGAACTGAGCAGCACGACCGCCTTGCCAGCGGCGGCGAAGGCGCGAAGCATCAGATAGATTTCGCGCTTGGTCTCGACGTCGACGCCACGCGTCGGATCGTTGAGCAGCAGCACCAGCGGATCGTGCGGCATCCACTTCGCCAGCGCGACCTTCTGCTGATTGCCGCCCGACAAGGCCTGCGCCGGACGCTGCAGGTCGCCCTTGATGGAAAGCTGGGCGGCGAGATCCCTTCCCTTCTGGCGTTCAGCCTTGCGGCTGCGCAGCTTCAACGACGGAAGTCTTGCGAGGGAAGGCAACATCATGTTGGTGATGATCGGATGAATAAGGTGGAGGCCCTCGCGCTTACGGTCGGCTGGCACATAGGCGAGCCCCAGCGCGTTGGCTTTCGGCACATTACCCGGCAGGCCCGACACGCCGTTTACCGTCGCCGAAACCGTCCTCGCCGGGATGGCCCCATAAAGACCGAGCAGCAGATCCTCCTGCCCCTGACCGACCAGGCCGCCTATGCCCAGCACCTCGCCGGTCCCGATGTCGAGGTCGACGTCTTGCATCAGGCCGGCCGAGAAGCCGCGGACCGAGATGGCGGCGCCGGGCGATACCGACGGCTGCCATTTCGGAAAGAGATCGCCGGGGTCGCGCCCGACCATCAGGCGCACCAATCCAGTCGCATCGGTTCCCTCCAGCGGCCGGTCGGCCGTGCAGGTGCCGTCCTTCAGCACCGTCACATGCTGGCAGAGCGCCATCACTTCGTTTAGCCGGTGCGAGATGTAGAGAATGGCGACGCCTTCTCCACGCAGCCGTCCCAACAGGTCGGTGAGGATTTTTGTTTCCGTCGCCGAGAGCGACGAGGTCGGCTCGTCGAGGATGAGCACGCGCGGCCGGCGATAGAGAGCCTTGGCGATCTCCACCATCTGCCGTCGCCCGAGGGATAGATTCCCAACTGGTGTCGACAGCGGCTCGTCGAGGCCGACAAGTTTGCATGCCGCCTTCGCCCGCGCGGCAAGGTCCGTGTAATCGACCAGCCCGAAGCGCTTGGGATAGGCGCCGATGCCGATATTCTCGGCTATCGAAAGGCTGGCCGTCAGGCTGAGCTCTTGCTGCACGACGGCGATGCCGGCCTGCCGCGCGAGCGCTGGCGTCATGCGTGCCACGGCACGCCCATCGACCTCGATGGTCCCGCTGTCCGGGCGCAAGGCGCCCGACAGGAGGTTGATCAAGGTCGACTTTCCGGCGCCGTTCTCGCCGAGCAGCGCATGCACGCGGCCCGGCTGGAGAGCGATGGAGACGTCGCGCAGGACGGGGTTGCCGAAGAACGCCTTCGACACCCCCCGCGCGGCAAGGAGCGGAGCCATGGTCAATGCTGCGACCCTTCCGGCCTACTTCTGCGCCAGCAGCTTCTTGAACAGCTCCTCATCGTAGGGCGAATAGATGTAACCGTCAGCCGGGAAATCTTTCGCCCGGGCGAGGTATTGATCGATGTTGGAATTGTCGATGACCGGCAGCGGAATCTTGACGAAGGCCGGCACGTCCTTACCCTCCAGCGCCTGGACCGCGGTGTAGGTGGCAAAGGCGCCGAGCCAGTTCGGCTGCATGGTCGCCCAGCTCTTCAGGCCCTTTTCCTTCCACAGCTCGAGGAACTGGCGCGCATTCTCGCCGGTGATCGGCACCTGGTCGCGGCCCTGCTTGTCGAGCGCGAGCACCGCACCGGCCGAGAGCGCGCCGCCGAGCGACAGGATGCCGTCGATCTCGGGATTGGCGAACAGCAGGCTGGTGACGGCTTCCTGGGCCGGCGCGACATTGTACGGGGTGTTGGTCTCGGCGAGGATTTTCACGTCGGGGTGGGCCTTGAGCTCGGCATCGGCGCCCTTGCGGCGATCGTCGCTGACTGAAACGCCGGCCGGGCCGTTGAGGATGAGGATCTTGCCCTTGCCGCCGATGGCGTCGATCAGGAACTTCGCAGCCTGGTCGCCCCACTGCGAGGAATCCGTGTTGACCTTGGCCGTCACCTGGTCGGTATCGACCAGGCTGTCGAAGTTGATGATCGCAATGCCCTTGGCGCAGGCATCCGCGATCACGCGCGCCGGAGCGGTCGAGGAACCGGCGATCAGGATGATGGCGTCGACATTGGAATCGATCATCGACTGGATCTGCTGGATCTGCACATTGGCGTCGCCCTGGGCGTCGGTCACGACCAGCTTGTCGACCAGCCCCTCCTTCTTGAGCGCCTCGACCTCGGCTTCGATCGTGCCCTGGGTCTGCTTCATCCAGGTCGGCACGGAATAGATGTTGGCCCAGCCGATCGTATACGGCGCCTTGCGGTCGCCCTTGATGCACTTCGCGGCCGCATCGGCCTGCGAGCCGACACCCACGGCCAGGACGAGACCGAGGCAAAGGGCGCTGGCGGATGCGAAAAACGATGACTTCTTCATGACGGTTCCCCTTCTGTAGCTCTTGTCCGGACGCGCGGAGTCGGGACGGCGAAACACCGCGGTCGCCGCGTCGCGGAAACCGCTTGTTCGTCGTCTGGACTTCTTCTGCCCAGCTCGTTAGTTTGTCCGATATTCCAGACAGCATGTCTGTATATCGGACAAACTGGATGCTAGACTGAGCCTTGACATCTTTCAAGCGTCTTGAGACGAGAGCCGAAAATGATTTTTGAGCGGCTGGCATGAGCGAAGGCGCAACTGGTTTGATCGAGGCAGGCGCCGGGGCACAACCGCAGGCCGGCGAGCGCCGCCGCGGCATCGACCGCGTCATCATGCTGCTCGAGGCCCTGCTGAAGCATCGCGCGCCGATGCGCATCGGCGACATCGCAAAGATGATCAACGCACCCCGTTCGACGACCTATGAGATCGTCAACAGCCTGCTCGAAGCCGAGATGCTCGAAAATGTCGGGTCCGAGGGCTACGTCTATTTCGGGCGGGCGATGCACTTGTTCGGATGGGCGTACTCGCATCACAACGCACACTATCGCCGCATCCTTGAAACGCTGGACAGGATGGCGGCCGAGACCGGTGAGACCGTTCAGCTCTGTGGTCTGCGCGGCAACAAGTATGTCGTTCTCGATTGCCGGGATTCTCCCGGCCCTTTCCGCATCTCGAGCGATGTCGGCGTCGAGGTGCCGATCCCCTGGACGGCGTCGGGGCGGCTGCTGGTCGGCCATATGCAGGAGAGGGAACTCAAGAATTTCATTCCTGCCGCCGACTACGAACTCCCCGACGGTCGGGTCATTGCACCCGACGAATTCTTCGCCGATGTCGACCTGGCTCGCCGGCAGGGCTTCAGCGAGACCTCGGCGCTCGCCGACCGTTTCACCTGGTGCATGGCGGCTCCCATCCGCGACAGCCACGGCGCCATCAACACGACGCTTTGCTTTGTGCTGCCGGTCGATACGCCGGAGCCGCGTCGCAACCAGTTGCTTGAGCTGCTGCGCGAGCGCGCCAGCGCACTGTCGCTCGCCGGAAGCTGAGCCGGAATGCGGCCGTCTGGCCCAGTCGAATGCCGCGACTACCGGTTGCGGCACAACGACGGTCTTGCGACATAGCGCCAATGGCACCCGCTCCCTCGATCACCAAGGCCGCGCTCTGGATGGCGCTGTCGATCGCCTCGTTCCTGGCGATGTCGGTCGCTGGCCGTACCGCGACGGCCGCGCTCAATGTCTTCCAGGTGCTGGAGCTGCGCTCGGTGATCGGCTTCTTCATCCTGCTGCCGCTGGTGCTGACGGGCGGCGGCTTTAGGGCGATGCGCACCCAGCGCCCGCTCGCCCACATCGCCCGCAACGTCGTCCACTATGCCGGCCAGGCCGCCTGGCTCTATGCGCTGACCTTGATTCCGCTGGCCGTGCTGATCTCGATCGAGTTCACGACCCCGATCTGGACCGCGATCCTGGCGGTGACCTTTCTCGGCGAAAGGCTGTCGCGGGCCAGGCTGACGGCAATCGTGCTGGGTCTGATCGGCGTGGTGATCATCGTACGTCCCGGCGTCGGCTCGGTCGATCCCGGGCATCTCGTCGTGCTGGGAGCCGCAATGTGCTTCGGCGTCTCGGTGGTCATGGTCAAGTCGCTGACGCGAACCGACAGCGTCGTACGCATCATCTTCTGGATGCTGATCATTCAGTCCGTGGTCGGCCTCGTCCCGGCGCTCTATGTCTGGCGCAACCCGGCAGTCGAACTGTGGCCGTCGATATTGGTGGTCGCCTTCACCGGCATGTCCTCCCATTTCTGCATGGCCCGCGCGCTCAGCCACGCCGATGCGACCGTCATTTCGCCGATGGACTTCCTGCGCGTGCCGCTGTCGGCGCTGATCGGATGGCTGCTTTACAGCGAGCAGATCGATGTCTTCACCGCCGGCGGCGCCTTGCTGATCCTGACCGGCAATCTGCTCAACCTGCAGCGCAAGGCGCCTCAGCCTGCCGAAGTCGCGACCTCCTAGCTGCCAGGTCAGACGCCCGGTTGGGTTGCCTGCGAACTGGCGTCGGCGGGACCGTCATCACTCGCCTCATCGCTCAATCGTAGACGCCATCAAATAGAAGATCATTGTCGCCGCCGGCCTTGAAATGTCCGGCGTAAGAGCCCGCTGGCAGCAGCAGGGCTTCGCCCGCACCGTTGCGTAATGTTACGGTCTTTGGCCCGATCGCAAGGTGAAATGGCGGATCAAGCACGGTGCCGTCGATTTCGACCCGGCCCCGCAAAGGCGTTCCATCGGCGCTGTAGAGCGCATAAGTTCCAGCAATAGGAACATCAAAGATCTTCCGCTCACCGGGTTGCAGGCGGAAACCAGCGATCCTGAGGTTTGGCGCCACACGGACATAGCTGTTCAAAATCAGGGGCGCGACTACCGGATAGATATAGTCCATCCGGTAGGACCACAGGATCAGCTTCGGGCGAGACTTGCTAAGCACATTGTAAGCCTCGGAACGCCCGCTTTCCCGCAAGGTCGCGAGCACGTAGTGTTTGTCGAGCCACAAAGTTGTTGGCTCCATTCGATTGGGCAACATTCCTATGCCGTCGAAGTACCGCTCGTCGGGTGCAAGCAATGACTCCGCACGCGCCACCAGCTCAAGTTGGGCCGTATTGTCGAAGCGAAAGTAAAGTATATTGGCAACGAAGCTTATGGCCATCGCCGTGACCAAGGCTATCCACGCCAGGCGCAGATAACGCGCGCGGGCTGCGAGGCCGTCGAGCATCGTCAACGACCATAGCGACATGAACGGCAACGCCATGATGAACACGTAGGGCCACGGCTGGTCGTGCGCGAAGACCAGCACCGTGATGACGACAGAGAAGATCAGCGCAATTCGCCTCCGCTCGTCGAGCTTCATGATCTGTATCAGAGACAGAGCCATGCCGGCGAAACAGAAGACGTAAAGAACATAATTGCGCGCGAGCGTCTGAACCACGAAGCGCCTCAGCCCCCCGTAGTCACCGCCGCCGCGCGTCGCGACCTCAACAGGGCCGAACACCAGGCTCTTGGCGACGGGAACAGGGTCGGCGCCGCCGAAGATGAAGCAATATGCGATTATAGGGAGAGTCCATCCCAGCACGAGCCATGCCCCGCGGGCCATGCCTGCCAGATAGCGTCTCATCAAAGCCGCGTCGGCGACCAGGCCAAGGCCTAGCGCAAGGTTGAAGTAGATTGATTTCTGCGTTGCGAGAAAGGACAGGCCGCTCAAGGCGCCGGCAGCGACAAGCTGCCATCCCCTCAATTCACGGGCCCGTAGCACGACCAGCAGCGCCCCTACGGCGAAGAACACCGCCAGCGGTTCGGCGATAGTGCGAAAGATGCGCTCCATGAAATTCGAGAAGCACAAGAGGACGAGGACAATGGCCAAGGCACGAACCCGATCCTCCCCAAGCGCGCGAGCGCAGGCGTAGACCAAAGCAATGGTCGCGCATGCCAGCGATGCGGTCTGCATACGACCGACAAGCAGAATGGACGTGGCATCCCAACCGATCAGGTGAGCCAGCTTGTAAAAGGCGGTGGAACCGACCGCCTTGCTTGGCTGCACGGTGGCGAACAGCCCATTGAACAAATGCTTCGCGTATCCAAGCTGACCAAATTCGTCCATGACGAATCGGCAATTCCAAGCCGAGGCGAACAACAACGCGATCTTCAGTACGATCAAAGCGCGTAGAAAGATCGTTAAGCGGCGCGATCCTGCACCGAATAAATCAGTCAGACCTGCTTCTGATCGCATTCAATCCCGCCCTGGAATGAACCTCAGATTTAAGCGACGTTAATTAAGAAAATTGGCTAGGCCACACGGCCCAGACGTTTGGAACCCTGTTCGGTGTTCGTTGCTGGAAGGCCTCAAGCACAGGCCAGGGCCGAAAGCGCCTGAACTTCGGCCAGATGCGGACGCGAAACCGCATCGACCATGGCGAAGTAGGTCAAGGTTTGGCCACTCCTCCGCCTGCCAAGGTCAGCACGCCGAGCGCCGTTGCGCGCCAGTCGTACTGCGCCAACGCGTAACGAGCCATGGCGGCTCGCTCCTCGGAGGTGAGGGCAAGGCTGTCGATGGCATCGGCGCAACGCCTGGCCGACCCGTCGGGATCGGTGAGGTCGATGGCAACGCCACGCAGCCATTTGGCCGCGCCTGGGTCGGCACGGTTGCTCGGTTCGCCGCAGACGACAGGCAGCCCGCAGGCCATTGCCTCTTGAATAACGAGCGGAAAGCCCTCTCCGACGCTCGGCAACAGCAGGAAGTCAGCCCCCCGATAAAGGTCCGCCAGGGCCTGAGGGCTCTGGACACCAAGGTCGTGAACATTGGCAAGTCCCCATTTGCCGGGGTGGATCGGGCCGCTGCCGACCATCAAAAATGCGAGATCCTGGCGGAACGCAGCCAAGGCCCGCAGCACCGACAGTCCTTTCTTCTCGACGTAGCGACCAACGAAAAGAATGCGACGCGTACCCAGGAGGATCGAGATCGCCGCAGGGGCCTCCGGCACAGGCAGCGGGCCTGAAGCGGGATGAAAAATCGCACCGTCAACACCGTTGAACAGCAGTTGGAAGGGAATGCGCGCTGGCGTGCCCACAAGATCATGGCGCACGGTGTCGCTGATGAACACAACTGCGTCAGCGGCTCGGAGCATCGGGCGCGTGATGACGATGTTGGCTAGTGCCATCACGGAGCGGAGAATGCGCGAAGAAAAGGGGATGCCGGCGATATGCTGGATCAGCACCACGCGCTTGCGGAAAGCCTTCGACATCAGCAATGCCAGGATCGATGTCATGTACAGCGCATCGTGCACTACGACCGCATTGCTACGGTGCATTTCGCGGGCCAGCGCGCGAATCGCACGGACGCGCGCCAGCGGCATTGGCAGCCCAATGACCTTCTCGATTGGGTCGACGCAGGCAAGAGGGACCGCTTCAACGTCGCTTTCCGGCGGCTGATCGGCATCGCTGGCGGCCCAAACAGCCTGAACGCCCAGTTGCGTGAATTGTCGGCACAAATGCCCGGCCACACGCTCTATGCCGCCGCCGTGACCTTCATAGAAATGGCTGACGGTCAAAATGCGCATCGGACCGACCCATCAAGCGGGCTCGAAGCGCATTGTCACTTCGAGACGATTGGGAAACAGCAGTTCATGGATGCTTTTTCGATATTGCTTCGGCGCAGCGCGACGAGCAATGCGGTAGCCACTTTCGGTTGCTAACTTCCCCCATTCTGCCCGCTTCAAGTAGCGCGCCCAGATCATTCCGCCAAATGGGATATTGCCTATCGCATCCATTGCGGTGAGGCGCAGGTCGTCCAGCCTTCCGCAGCTTTCGTGATCCTTTATGTAAAGCGGACCATCAACCACGCGCCGAATTTCACGCAGCAAGTCCGTACGTGCTGTGACTGGAACGTGATGTACTACATTGTTGAGTGTCGCCGCATCAAAACTACGGTCCGCGAAAGGCAGGGTTTTGCCGTCATACTGCTTGGTCAGCACGCTCAGCGAAGGGCAGAAACGGTCAACCATGTCCACTGTCTGCACCTCATCCACCGGAAAGAGTTCGGCTATGGCTTGAGCGATCACCCCAGTGCCACCACCGACGTCGAGCAATTTGCAATGCTGCTTGTCCCACAGCTCGCGTAGACTATCGAGCATAACCGCCTGATAAGTCGGCGCCTTGTTTCGATAAAAGGCGAGGTGACGCGACAGGATGTCCTGCAGAAGCTTCGGATCGATCGGGCCCATTGCCGTGGCCAAGGTCATGGTCCCCCCGTCATCCAGCGGTTTGGCGTGGCGATAGCCCATCGACCAAGCAGGAAGTTCAGCGCCAGCATGCAGACCGAGGCAAGTGGCGAGGCGAACACCATCGGCAGGCCGGCCTGCTGATGCCAAAACCATATGGTGACAAATGCCAATGGTATGTTGGCGATCATTGCAATGACGTACCGTGCGAAGGTTATGGGAGCCAATGGTCGCCGAAAGGTGAATACGCTATGAAGCACATAGCCAGTGCCCGCCACGACGCAGAAGGACAACAGTACGGCCAGCCACAAACGTATCCCGACCCTGTCAGACAAGATGATGACCACGTTGTGCAGCGCGATGCAGATGCCGGCGATCACCATATAGGCGAAGGGCGTGCGCACGCTCATATCGCTGCCTTCCGAGCGCGGACCAAGAAAACGCAGGCATTGTCGTCGCGTATCTGGGCGGGCGTTAGACGATCTTCCAATTGAGCGCGCAGGTTCATCAACAGGGCAAGGAGCGACGCCAAAATTGCGCCTAGGATCGGTAGGCGGCGAAGGAAGAAAGCAAAGCCCGTAAGGCGGATTAGCGTCGTGGTTGCCAAGGGCCCGGCAATCGCATGCACCTCTTCGACTTCGAGGCCGCGATCGGCAAGATCTACGACAAGTCCGGTGCGTGTCCAACGACGATGGTCCTCAGGGTGAGGGTGGTAGAGCCAGCTGCCGTGAGTAGACAACAACAGCACACCGTCATCGCGCAGCAATCTCCGAATCTCGGCGCAGTACGAGTCAAGGTCGCGCACGTGCTCCAGGACCTGTACTGAAAGCACTGCTCCAGCGATGCCATCTGCTAGTGGCACGCGGCCCTGCTCGTCAATTTTCAGGAAGCTGCCCTCGCCGATATCCGCGCCGCGATAGTCGATCTTCATTTCGAACATCATGTCAGCATAGGGCATGTCACCACAGCCGAGATCGACCATTAGTGTGCCCGGCCTAACATGCGCCCTCGCCTCTTTTCGCAACAGCCGAGCTAGCCCGCGCAAGACCAGCCAGTCCGTATCCCAAATCCGCGGAACCGCCCTGCTTCCCCTCATCCCACCAGCTTTCAATGCACCACCGACCTGCTGGCGCCGACTCTATCTTTTTTCCGTCGCGCTAGGCGCTCGATGTCGAAGCGCTCAGAACGCACGCCTATCGTCCAGATTATCAAGCAGCAACTTGAGAACGAAGCCGGACAGCACCATGGACATCCCGGCCACGCAGGCGGTGGTGATCACGAAGGTCAGGTGCACCGATTGCTCCATCGGGCCGCCTATGAAGATCCAATGCAGTGCCAGCAATACGTCCGCGACAAAGCCCGCCACCGCGAGCATGCCGCCGGAAAAGACCAGCCATTCCAGCGGGCGGCCGCGCATCAGCCAAGGCACGACCCGGCCGCCGTGGCCCGGGTGATAGATAGCGATCGCCACCTTGGCCAGCATACCGAAAAGGATGGCCGAAAGGCCAATCAGCGTCGCCATCGCGGAGAGCGCGACGAAGTGAATTCCGAAATACCACCCTCCGATCCGGACAGGTCCCGCCGCGAGGACCGCAAGACCAGCAATACCGGACACCAGCAAGGTCGCTCCCGGTATGAGATACATGGTGTTGGGTGCATGGGCCACGATCAGCCGCAGATGTCGCCAACCGTCGCGGAACGAACGCAGGTGAGGTGGGCGGCCGCGCTTGTCCGGATAGAGCTTGATTGGCACCTCGCGGATCACCAGGCCCGCGCGATGCGCGTTGATGACCATCTCCGAGGCGAATTCCATGCCAGGCGAGCGCGCGCCCATTTGGCGAAACGCATCGCGGGTGAATCCTCGCATGCCGCAATGAAAATCGTGTATCGGAGAATGATGAAGCCAGCGGGCAATTGTTGAAAGCGCAGGATTGCCAAGATACCGATGCAGAGGGGGCATGGCGCCGGGCTCGATACCGCCGGCGAAGCGATCGCCCATCACCAGTTCGGCACCACCCTCCAGCGCGTCGATGAAGTCGCCTAGGCTGCTCCAGTCGTAGGAATCGTCCGCATCCGCCATGACGAGGTACTTGCCTCGTGCAGCTTCAGCCGCCGCGCTGATCGCCGCGCCGTATCCCTTGACCCGCTGGTGCACGACACGCGCGCCGAGGGACTCGGCAATCTCCACCGACCGATCGGTCGACCCATTGTCCCCGACGACGACCTCGCCCTTAATGCCCCGCTTCGAAAAAACGTCAAGCGCCTTGCGAATGCAGATGCCGAGCGTGCGCTCTTCGTTCAGGCAAGGGATAATGGCCGACACGAGAGGGGCCCCTGCGTCATCGGCGTGCTGCCCATCGAGATCAGTTGCGACGATCGCGAGATTCGACTTGTCGACCATCGTGCCCGCTCCTGCCCAATCGTCAGCCTTGCTTACAGCTTGGGCCCAACATTTCCGCAGCCCAGTTGCAAGATTAGCAAGAACAAGTTAGGCAAAGATATACAGAACCATACGTCGTTGAGCGAATGACGTGGTTTGGCCAGCACGGGTGGGAGGACGGCGGCGGGGCTTGAACTGGTGGCCTCGCGCCAAAGCATTCAAGGAAAGCGCTACCCGGTTTCTGTTCGGAGTTGCGCGAAAACAAGTCGTTGGAACGCTTACACCAGTTCCACTTCGACGACACCCGGCACCGCGCGCATGGCCGACGCGACCTGCGGCGAGATGCGATAGCGGTTGGGCAGTTCGATCTCCACCTCGCCTTGGCCGGCTTCCTTGATCAGCACGAAGCTCACCTGCCCCTCGCCCTTCACGGCAAGCTGGTTGGCAAGGATGTTGATCGGCTGAGCATCGCGCACGAAGATGCGCAGCGCCTTTTGGATTCGGCTTGCTTCGTCCTCCAGCGACTGCACCGTCTGGATGCGCAGATTGATGCCCTCCGGCCGGTCTTCGGCCGAGACGGTGATCACCACCGAACGGCCGGGCTCCAGCATGTCGCGATACTGCGCCAGGCCTTCGGAGAACAGCACCGCCTCGTACTGGCCGGTGGTGTCGGAAAACTGCACGACGCCCATCTTGTTGCCGGTGCGGGTCTTGCGCTCCTGCTTCGTGGTGACGGTGCCGGCGAGCCGGCCGGCCGCGGCGCCGCGTTTGACCGCGGCGGAGAATTCCGCCCAGTTCTGCACCCGCATCTTCTGCAGCGCGGCCTTGTATTCGTCGAGCGGATGCGCCGAGAGATAGAAGCCGACCACCTGGAACTCGCGGTGCAGCCGGTCGGCGGCAAGCCATGGCTCGGCCGCCGGCAGGTTGAGCGCCTGCGACTGCGCGCCGAGCGAGGCGCCGAAAATATCCGTCTGGCCCGAGATGGCGTTCTGCTGCGCCAGCGACGCGAGGCCCATCATCCGCTCCACGCCGGCCATCATCACGGCGCGGTCGTGCCCGAAGCAGTCCAGGGCCCCCGCCATGATCAGGCTTTCGAAGACCCGCTTGCCGACGATCTTCGGATCCACGCGCTCGCAGAAATCGGCAAGGCTCTTGAACGGCCTCTCACCACGCTTCTCGACAATGTGTTCGACCGCCGCGTCGCCGACGCCTTTGAGCGCCGCCAGCGAGTAGAAGATCTTGTTCTCGCCGACCT
Organism: Mesorhizobium sp. M1A.F.Ca.IN.022.07.1.1; assembly: GCF_003997575.1. Taxonomy (NCBI): domain Bacteria; kingdom Pseudomonadati; phylum Pseudomonadota; class Alphaproteobacteria; order Hyphomicrobiales; family Phyllobacteriaceae; genus Mesorhizobium; species Mesorhizobium sp. M1A.F.Ca.IN.022.07.1.1. Next base: position 1,499 of record NZ_RZST01000101.1, on the reverse strand, counting down.
CGAAGGGTCGGAAGCTGGTCATCACCGACGGCGCCACCACCTCGATGCCGAGGCGCAGTGCGTCCTGGCGGAAATCCGCCAGTTTGTCGGTGTTGCTCATGTCGAGCGTCATCGACGCCGCCAGGAACTCGACCGGATAGTGCGCCTTGAGGTAGGCGGTCTGGTAGGAAACGACCGCATAAGCCGCGGCGTGCGACTTGTTGAAGCCGTAGTCGGCGAATTTCGCCAGCAGATCGAAGATGAAATCGGCCTGCGCCTTGCCGACGCCGCGCTCGACGGCGCCGGTGACGAAGCGCTCGCGCTGCTTGTCCATCTCGGCGCGGATCTTCTTGCCCATGGCGCGGCGCAGAAGATCGGCTTCGCCGAGCGAATAGCCGGCAAGCTCCTGCGCGATCTGCATCACCTGTTCCTGGTAGACGATGACGCCTTGAGTTTCCTTCACAAGGTGGTCGATCTTGGGGTGGATCGAGGCCATCTCCTCCTCGCCATGCTTTCTGGCGTTGTAGGTCGGGATGTTCTCCATCGGGCCTGGGCGATAGAGCGCGACCAGCGCGATGATGTCCTCGATGCAGTCCGGCCGCATGCCGATCAGCGCCTTGCGCATGCCCGCGCTTTCAACCTGGAACACGCCGACCACCTCGCCGCGCGACAGCATGGCGTAAGTCTCGGGGTCGTCGAGCGGGATGCGGGCAAGATCGATATCCACACCGCGCCGCCGGATCAGCTTCACCGCCGTTTCCAGCACCGTCAGCGTCTTCAGGCCGAGGAAGTCGAATTTCACCAGCCCGGCCTGCTCCACATATTTCATGTTGAACTGGGTGACCGGCATGTCCGAGCGCGGATCGCGGTACATCGGGACCAATTCCGACAACGGCCGGTCGCCGATGACGATGCCGGCGGCATGCGTCGAGGCATGGCGGTAGAGGCCCTCGAGCTTCTGCGCGGTGTCGAGCAGCGTCTGCACGATCGGCTCCTTTTCCGCCTCCTCGGCGAAGCGCGGCTCGTTGGCGATGGCGTCGGCCAGCTTGACCGGGTTGGCCGGGTTCTGCGGCACCATCTTGGAGAGCTTGTCGACCTGGCCATAGGGCATCTGCAGGACGCGGCCGACGTCGCGCAGCACGGCGCGCGCCTGCAGCGTACCGAAGGTGATGATCTGCCCGACCTGGTCGCGGCCGTATTTCTGCTGGACGTAGCGGATGACCTCCTCGCGCCGGTCCTGGCAGAAGTCGATGTCGAAGTCCGGCATCGAGACGCGGTCCGGGTTGAGGAAGCGCTCGAACAGCAGCGAGAAGCGCAGTGGGTCGATGTCGGTGATGGTGGTCGAATAGGCGACAAGCGAGCCGGCGCCCGAACCGCGCCCCGGTCCGACCGGGATGCCTTGCGCCTTCGCCCATTTGATGAAGTCGGCAACGATCAGGAAGTAGCCGGGAAACTTCATCTTCTCGATGATGCCGAGCTCGAATTCGAGCCGCTCGCGATATTGCTCGACCGTGTAGCCT
>NZ_RZST01000100.1:0-17118 GCF_003997575.1 Mesorhizobium sp. M1A.F.Ca.IN.022.07.1.1 | reverse complement strand
CTCGTCGGCAGCTTATCCGTCATCCTAATGGCATTTGTCGCAGTTTCGGCTTCAGCGCGCTCGAGCGAATGCTAGGGTTTGGCCACTCACCCGTCCGTGGTGAGGCGGATGGCTCGCATGCACATTCTTAGGCCTCGCCAAGGACGTAGCTGCCAGCTGTATGGCCTCGCGCAGTTAGCTTTTGACACTGACCTACAGCCGGGGGGCAGGTTTCGCGGAACAATGGTATTCGTCCGACTGGGCACAAGCCGATCGCGTGCTGCCGGGCTAAGTTATGTTGTAGGGGCGAACACGGTTACCAACTGAATATGAGACTGGATGTCTGAAAAGGGCCGAAAGCGGAACGGGAGCTTCACAATTTCGACACCAGCCAACGGCATCGGCCCTTCCCTTTTTCGGACTCGATATCCATTTCTGACGGGTCGAGCCATCGCGCCGGAGCATACTGGCTTTCAGCAGACAGCGATGTCGCTCCCGAAAGCGTCTGAAAGGGTAACTTATGACGATCACTGGAGCTCAATGCCGCGCTGCTCGCGCGCTGGTCGAATGGGCCCGTGAAAAGCTCGCCAGCAATTCAGGCGTGGATGCGCTGGCCATCGAGGAATTCGAACGTCGGATCACACTCCCCGACTACGAAGTCTGTAATAGGCTCCAAATCGCGCTCGAAGGCGCCGGCGCCTTTTTTATTGCCGAGAACGGCGGCGGTATCGGGGTTCGCCTGAAACTAAACCGCTCCGAGGTCAGGCGGATCAGCGTTCTCGAGAATGAGGGGGGCATCGTTGGCACGGATGCCGTTCCATAGATCCTGGGCAGGGTCCTCAACGGTACACCGCGCGCGAGGCGATGTAATCGAAATCAGCGAGCCCACCGCTGCTTCTGGGTACACTTTGAACAGTCTGCTCTTAGCGTTGGTCGTTTGCGGGAAACTCATGGCACGCGCGGCGCTTCACGGGACCGCAGCGAGGGCATGGTGGCGTCCCGCTCAATTCGTGGTGACCGCGGATTCCCAAGACGAACAACGATGATGATCCATGCGGACCTTGATCAACTTCGGATAGGCGGTACCGCAAAAACATCCACGTCGACCGAACGCAGAAGGCTTTCTGTCACGCTTCCCAGAAATAATTTGATGAAGCCCGAACGGCTATGCGTTCCGATCACCAGAAGATCGGGCGCCACCTCGTTAATTGCCTCCATGATCGCCTCGACCGGGCCGCCTTCCCTAATTTGCAGCGACCAATTGTCGACGTCAAAGTCGTTCGCTTCCAGAAATGCTATGAGTTCTTTTTCCACCTGCGAACGTTCTGTCGCCACGTAGCTCGCCAACTCGTCCTTGCCTATTCCGGCATTTGACATTTTTCCCTTGGCGAAGGCATCGAACCCATGGACCAGCGAAAAACTGGCCTCGCCTATCAATCCGGTTTCCTTCGCCGTGCTTATTGCGCGCGCCGACGGCTCGGACATATCCACGGCAGCCATCACTTTTTTGTAGGAATGTTCTACCTCAGCATTCACCATGAGCACTGGGAATTGTCCGGTGCGGATCACACGTTCGATCGTCGTTCCCACAAAGACATCACGGAGCAATTGCTTGCGGTGCGCGCCCATGACAATGAGATCGACCCCGCGCGCCTCGGCCGCATTCAAAATGCCGCGGAACGGATTCCCAGTCACGACTGCGAATCAGATTGGAGTCCCTTCAACTCGGCGATCGAGGTCATTTGTTCTGCAAGATATCTTCGGGCCTCGCGGGTTTCGAGCCGGACTATGGCTGAGGGTTGGTCGTCGTCGACGACATGGACGAGCGTGAGTTCCGCGGCAACGTTCCGGGCCAGAAGGCCGGCCCGCCGCAATGCCCGTTGTGACCGGGTGGAAAAATCTGTCGCCGCAAGGATTTTCATGCCAGGTTCCGTCTTCCTCGTCCATGAGATCACCATCCCCTTCCTTCGGGAGACTTTGGGTAATGATCTAAGTGACGATGGTCTCGTTTGTCCGCCGAGTCACCCCAGGCGCTGGCTCAACTGTTTCAAAGTGCCGCTTTTGGCAGGTCTTGCGGCTGAGCCTGCCATTGTCCGCCTTGACTTCACGAATTACGTCACCAACTATACCTATATGAACGCCGCAGCCAAATTCTGTCGTGATTTTCTTTTCCGGGTTTGCCCCATCGCGGGATCTTAACCCCCGGCCCGGCTGCCAATGCGCCCCGAGCCGAGGGGTAACGCTTAATCGACATGTTAGGATCAGCAGGGCTCCAACCTTTTGGCGCACTGGGATCAATTTCCGAAGTCGCCTGTCCGCCACCTTTGATGGCGGCTGAGCCAGTAGAAATATGAGCATTAGATGCAGAAAAACTCGAAAATCCGGCGCAAGCCGAATATCCGCATCTCGCAGTCGGATCATGCGCGCTTATCGGTGCTCGCGAGCACTTTCGCCGCACGATATCCGGAGGCTTCCGATGAGCTGCTCGCCGAGCTCGAGCGCGCGCGGATCGTCGCCGATGGTTGGGTGTCCGCCGGTACCGTCCGGATGGGTTCAACTGTGACGTTCAAGCCCGACACCGGTGATCGGAGAACGGTAACGCTGGTTTTCCCTGGCGATGCTGACATCTCCGAAGGCAAGGTTTCGATTCTTACACCGATTGGCACAGCCCTGATCGGCCTCTCGGCTGGACAGTCAATCATGTGGACCGCCCGAGACGGGCGCCGGCACGAACTGTTGGTGCTTGGTGTGACCCAGCCCGCCCCGCAAGGTGATGGAGTCAGTCAGCTCGCACCTGCGTCTCCAACGATGGCGGCGAGCGTCTGACATGGGCGTCTCCGTCCGTCTCCTCAATCATGCAGGCAGCTTGATCGCGGGAGTCTGACCCCTGCGCCGGCTCATCTCGGTCCGGCACAGGGGTACTTTCTCACATCCGATCAACTGCAGTTGCCGGATCGCCTTGTGCGGGCCGGCTGGAGACGTACCATGCCCAATATAGACACCTGCCAACTGACCACCAAGGATTACACGATTCTTCAAGTGATACGGGAACGCCATCCGATCCGCGACGAACCCTTCTCGACTATTCTCCAGCGGAAGATTTCGAGCGCAGTTGTCATGTTTCGCGATGACATCCCAGCGAACGTCGTGACACTCAGCAGCCGCGTGGCCTATCGGGTGAACGACGGTCCTGCCGAAACCCGCATCGTCGCACATGACCAGATGCGCGGTCTGGTTGGCATGCTTTTGCCTATCACCAATCCGCGAGGCCTGGCGTTGCTCGGTCTGGCCAAGGGGCAGTCGATGTCCATTCCGACAGCGGACGGGATGCTTGAAACGCTGACGGTGCATGAAGTGGTTTACCAACCAGAAGCCGCAAGGCGCGAGAGACTGAAACTGGCGGGAGTTGCTGCATCGGATTCGCTGCGGCTGGATGGACACGGTCCGCGGGCCGTCCATCGTTCCGATGAACCGCACGACGAAGTTCAGAACAAGGTTGCGGCGGCTTTCAACGCCGGGTTCGACGACCCGGGGCCGTCGGCTGCCTGAGGGCTCGACTATGCCGAAGGCTGTGAAGGCGGGTAGACAAGCATTCCATCGGCTCCTGCCCTCACGCCGTCGGTGAGTTTCGCCGGCACGACCTTGTCATGGCTCATCAGATGAAAAACGGACTCGCCGCGGCTGATCAGGTAGTCCGCGACGATCCTTCTGTGACAGCGCCACCACAGCGCTTCCGAGCACATGACGGCACACTGCCGCTCCCTGCCGAGCGATACAAGCCGGGCCAGGCCGTCATGAAACTCCGCCGACAACGCGTAGTCGGCGTAGTTGTGAAAACTCTGGTTAATCCAGAACGCGTTTAGCTTCGCCCACATGCAGCAGGGCAACGAATTCTGGAATCGACCTGGTCGAATGACCGATAGTGTAAAACGGATAAGGCATTTTTTCCTTGTCGATCCACCTGCCAGCCATGTGGCTTCGCGCCTGGGAGGAACGATCATTTCACAACGTCGCTTTAAATCCGCCTAGCCTCCCGCAGTCCGCTCTCTCCCGCTGCATGCCCCCGAATAGATGAGTTCCGGCGCCTTGCGTGACCTCGAGCTTACCTGCCTCAATATGGGGAACTTCGGCGCCGATGTCGAAATATTGCCGGCATAGTTGTGCTCCGTTGTGGTTGTTGATCCCTAAAGACCCGCCCCTCCCACCAGCTCGCTTGCAAGAGCAATAAATTTGCACTTACGCGGCATTTAATTCCGTTTGCCTTCCTCTTCCCTCCGTAGCACGTTTGGGGCGGTACGGAGCTGGCGCCTCGGAATGCGGCGGCGGTTTCTTCGACAGAAAGCTCGCGGCCATGCACAGGCGGACCGCTGGCCATCGGCTTACGCCCGATCGGCTCCAAAGCCCACGACATTGCGATGGACGCAATGTCACGGACGACTGAAAACACGAAGCAGACAGCGCCTGGTTCTCCGATCGCGGCGGATGAATGCCGTCCCTCGCGAGAGCCATCAGGCTTGCCTGCAATGAAAGGCAGGTAGCGCACCATGTCGAATCCAGCGGCAGCGATGGAAGGCCACAAGCCCCGGTTTCTGGTCAGGTGGCTGTACTCGACCAACCACAAGGACATCGGGACGCTCTACCTGCTCTTCTCGATCTTGGCGGGGATTCTCGGCACCGCGCTTTCGATGCTGATCCGGATAGAGCTCCAGGAGCCCGGGCTGCAGATATTCAGTGATCCGATGACCTACAATGTTGCGGTCAGCTCCCACGGCCTCATCATGATCTTCTTCGTGCTCATGCCGGCGCTGATCGGCGGCTTCGGCAACTGGATGGTGCCGATCATGATCGGCGCACCCAACATGGCGTTTCCGCGCATGAACAATATCTCGTTCTGGCTGCTGGTGATGGCGTTCATCCTCTTCATCACCTCGATGTTCGTGCCGGGAGCGCCGGGCACGCTCGGCCATGGCGGCGGCTGGACGCTCTACCCGCCGCTTTCGACCTCCGGCCAGCCTGGTCCCGCGGTCGATCTCGTCATCCTTTCGATCCACCTTGCGGGAGCGTCATCGATCCTCGGAGCGATCAACTTCATCACGACCATCTTCAACATGCGCGCGCCAGGAATGACGATGCACAAGATGCCGCTCCTTGGCTGGGCGATGCTGGTGACCGCTTTCATGCTGCTGATGTCGCTGCCGGTGCTGGCCGGAGCGATCACGATGCTGCTCACGGACCGCAACTTCGGCACGACGTTCTTCGTTCCCGACGGCGGAGGTGACCCGATGCTCTACCAGCACCTGTTCTGGTTCTTCGGCCATCCGGAGGTCTACATCATGATCCTGCCCGGCTTTGGCATCATCAGCCACGTCATCTCGACCTTCGCCAGGAAGCCAATCTTCGGCTATCTCGGCATGGCGTATGCGATGGTGGCGATCGGCCTGATCGGCTTCCTCGTCTGGGCGCATCATATGTATACGACCGGCATCTCCCTCGATAGCCAGCGCTACTTCGCCTTCGCCTCGATGGTCATCGCCGTTCCCACAGGCGTGAAGGTGTTTTCGTGGCTGGCCACAATGTGGGGCGGATCGATCGAGTTCAAGACACCGATGCTGTGGGCTATCGGCTTCGTCCTGCTCTTCACCGTCGGCGGCGTCACCGGGATCATGGTCGCCAGCCCCGGAATCGACCGCTCGTTGCACGACACCTATTTCGTGATTGCCCACTTCCACTATGTGCTGTCACTGGGCGCGGTCTTCGCCATCTTCGCTGGCTGGTACTACTGGTTCCCGAAGATGACCGGATACATGTACAGCGAGACGCTCGGGAAACTGCATTTCTGGACGATGTTCATCGGCGTCAATCTCGTTTTCTTCCCGCAGCATTTCCTCGGCATGGCCGGCATGCCGCGCCGCTACGCTGATTATCCCGATGCCTTCGCCGGCTGGAATTTCGTCTCCTCGATCGGCTCCTACATCTCGACCGCGGGGCTGTTCATCTTCTTCGTCGCGGTCGCAGAAGCTTTCAGCCGCAAGCGCCCGGCCAGCGCCAACCCGTGGGGCGAAGGGGCGACCACACTTGAATGGCAGCTGCCGCAGCCGCCATTCCATCAGTGGGAAAGGCTGCCCCGGATCCACTGATATGGGCATCTTCGACAAGTCGATGGGTGAATGTCATGAGCGAGACCTCAGACCCGACCAGCCAGATCCTTCTCGTTGCGATTCTCGCGCTTTATTGGGCAATGCTTGGGAGTTGGAGCCAGCTCCTCTCCCGCTGGAACGACGAGAGGGCCAAGCGGGACACTGCAGCGGCGCGGCGGGACGAAAGTGCCGAACACACATCCTGTGCGGACATGTCCCAGGATGCGCTTCGCAAGATCGACCCGGATTTCGATCTCGCGGCATTTCTGGCCGGCGCCAGGAGGGCCTATGAAGCGATACTGCGGGCGTTTGCGGAGAGTGACATCCAGACATTGCAGCGCCTCGTCGGGCCGGAAGTGCTTGATGCCTTCGAACGAGATATCGTCGGGCGGCGCGATCGGCAAGAGATGCTGGAACTCACCTTCATCAGGACAGACGAAACGAAGGTTGTCGATGCTTTCGTGGAGAATGGCACCGCTGAGATAGTTGTTCGATACGTTTCCGACGTAGTCGGCGTTACACGCTCTGCCGACAATGCAGTCGTCGCCGGCGATCCCTGGGAGATCGTTGAGATGATCGATACGTGGACGTTCGCCTGTCAAACCCAGTCAAGGAAGCGGAACTGGATGTTGATCGCCACCGAGGGCGAACAACAACAAGCCTGAGTTCTTGCGATAGGGTCCGGCGGCAGGCTTGTCACGGTTAACGAGCACCAACCCAGCGGGCTGGGATGCGTTCGCGAAATCTGTCAGCAGGTGGGATGCACTCCGCCATCGGTGCCGGCGATCAGTTCGACATGAGCCGGTTCAGCCGATCAGCTTCAAGTAGCGAGCGGGTAGCGCCGCCGAAGATCCACTCCCTGAACCTGCTGTGGCCATAGGCGCCGGATATGACGAGATCCGCGTTCATTGCGCCGGCGACGTCGGCGATCGTTCGGCCATTGGATTTTTCCGGAAACACCTCCGCCTTGGCCTCTACGCCGTGCATGTCCAGGAAGGCGACAACATCGTCCAGCCCGTTCCAGGTTTGGTCAGTTGGGCCATCGTCGATCGTAATGACCCCAACCTCCTGAGCCATCCGCAAAAAGGGCATGGCATCTAGAACCGCGCGCCTGGCTTCACGCGTGTCCTTCCATCCGACCAGAACCTTGTTGATGCGGAAATTCTCCTGGTTGGTCGCTTCCACAAATACGGGCCGTCCGGCCTGAAGGATCAGATTGCCGAGGTCGGTCGACCGATACGCGTCGTCGAAACTGGCACCCTCCGGCGATGCTGTGACGATGACATCGGCCAACCGCGCCGATTCAATTAGCGAGCGGGTCGGATTGCCCACGGTCCCACGCCATTGCGTATGAACCGTCGTGCCAGCAATGCTTTCGAACTGCGCGTGGAGGTCCTCGAGCCGTCGCTTGATGTTCTTGCGCTGGCGCATCATGCTCTCGCCTTCGAAGGCCACTCCACCTTCCATTACAACCGGCGGCGGAACGTCGGCGGCCGACAGACCTATCAGGCGCGCGTCGAAGCGCTGGGCGAGATCGACTCCGAGCTTGACAACAGGAGCGACCATCCCGTCGATGTCGAGGTTGAGAACGATCGACTTGTAGCCCATGTTGGCTTTTCTTCCGTTGGTTGCGGTTGATCGCGGCGCCGGAACGCAAACGTCAACAGGGCCCGCCGCAAGATCCGGCAAGGTTTCAACAAACTCAAGGACGAACGATGGTTGGAGTGAGGAGTTCGCCGGCCGGCGCGATCGTCAGGTCCCCGCCTACTCGAACATAATCCGAGCGGTGCCTCTTTTGGCGATCAAGGCTCTGCGAACTTCCTGAACCCGTTCAGCCTCTCGTTTGGTATAGGGGCCCATCGGCCGGGTCTTTTCATTGCCGCGACGGACCTGGCAGTACCAACGACCGCTGTCGGAGAAGATTGCGACCGACGTCGGCATCTGATGGGACTCTTGTTCGGCAACCTCCTTGGCGAACTCGACGATCTTGGAATGATGCTGAGTGGGCGCAATGATTTGCAAATCCCTGGCAACGTCCTGTTGCAATGCGGACATAGATCGGTCTCCCTTTCGGTCACGGTGACATGCTCGGCTGCGTCATTCTCGGTGCGCTCCCACCCGTGCTCGAGAGCGCGTTCTAGCTTGCCGTTTGGCGCTCCATTTCCAGCTCGGCCTGCAAACTTTCCAGGTCGCGGAAGATCGAGGCGACAGCGAGCGTGCGCCCCTCCCGTTTGAATCGGAGCAGGCAATCCCTGGCCGCGACGTCTCCATCGACCGAGATCTCGTCCCATCGCTCGGCATGGCCGACATAGTTGATGGGCACATCGTAATGCTGGCTCCAGAAGAACGGCACAGCCGCGAACTTCTCGCGATGGCCAAGCATGTTGAGTGCGGCGGTGCGACCTTGTCTCTCCGCAACCACCCAATGCTCTACCCGAAGATTCTCGCCACTATGCGGATCGGGCCACCGGGCAATGTCGCCGGCCGCGAAAATTCCGGGCGCGCTTGTTTCCAAAAACGCGTTCACCGCAACGCCGCGATTGAGTTTGAGCCCGGCCTTTTCGGCGAGACCTATGCGTGGCCTGACGCCGACGCCGGCCACGACGAAATCCGCCATCAACGTGCCGCCGCTGCTGAGCTTCATCTTGTTGCCGTCGATGCTGGCCGCAGTCGCCTCGAGATGGAAGACGACACCCTTCTCCTCATGGAGGGCGCGGATGAAGTCGCCCATCCGCGGACCCAGGACCCGCTCCATAGGCCGTCTGTCCGGCGCTACGACATGAACGTCGATGCCGCGCGAGCGCAGCGCCGCCGCAACCTCGAGGCCGATGAAACTGGCGCCGAGCACGGCGCAGCGTCGCGCATTCGCGGCCCGCTCGATAATCGCCTTGCAGTCGGCGAAAGAGCGCAGCGTGTGGACAAATGATTGCTCGGCTCCGGGGGTAGCAAGCCGAACTGGTTCGGTCCCCGTGGCAAGGAGCAGCCTTTCGTAAGAAGTCGTGCTGCCATCCGACAGCACAACCTCGCGGGACCGCGGGTCGATGCGGTCGGCCTTTGTGTCGAGACGCAGGTCGATGTTGTTTTTCGAATAATACTTCTCGCCGCGCAGCGGAATCCAATCCTGCGGCGCCCTGCCGGCGAGATAGTCCTTTGAGAGGTTCGGTCTGTCGACGGGCGGCGCCTGGTCATCGCTGATCATGGTGATGCTGCCCTGGTATTGCTCACGCCGCAGTGTCTCGACGGCAGCGAAACCAGCCGCGCCACCCCCGACAATGACAATTCTTTCCGGAGCCGCACCGCCATCTCGCACCACCGGTGCCGTTCGCTTACGCTTCTCGACCACGAATATCTTGCCTTCTCGCTGTTCCACAGACCAGCAGGCGAGCGGGCTGAAGGCGGGCGCGCGCAGCGCCTCGCCCGTGCGCAGATCGAAGCACGCGTGATGCCACGGACACCGAACCGTGTCTTCTGCTACCAGACCGTCGACGAGCGGCCCGCCGTAATGCGTGCATGTCGCGCTGACCGCGAATACCTCGCTCCCGCGGCGCACCAGCAGCACCTGCTCGTCGCCGCAATGGCCGACGAGCTTGCCGCCATCCTCAAGATCGGCGATCGCGATGCCCTGAACCAGATCCGGACCGTTTGCCTTCGAATGGCTCCCAGCCATTTTCGTCTCCGTTGGCGATTCTCAGCGCAAGATCGATAACTGGAGCCTCGATAGACTTCGCACGCCCTGAACATGTTCCATCCAGGCGCGCCTTCAGACCGACGCTTTCGTTTTCACCGGAGCTCCCGACTAAAGCGGAACCGCTACGTCCCAGTCTCCTGCCATCCAGGGCACCATGCAAACGAATTTAGTGAGCGATTGAATGCATTTTTTGTGTTGGATTCCAGGAGCATGTGATGGACGGACGAAGTGAGGACAAAGTGAACATGCCGGCCACTTTGAGGCTGTCGGTGTCACCACGGCGCGTGTTCTCGACCAGCCCGTCCCTTGGGCTGCTCACGGCTCAAGTCGGACCGCCGGCCAGCAAGTTTTAAAGGATCGCTTGCCTGGTCTTGCCCCAGTCCGCGAGAAAAGGATGCCAACCCCTTGTCGGTGAGTGGATGCTTGGCAAGGCTCCGAAGTACAGTTGGGGGAATGGTCGCAATATCGGCGCCTGCAATTGCCGCAGCTTTGACATGGAGTGGAGTGCGTATTGAAGAAGCCAGGATTTCCGTCGTGAAGCATGCGTCGTTGTCGTAGATCGCGCGGATTTCCCGGACCACTTCCATGCCGTCCAATCCGAGGTCGTCGAGCCTGCCGATGAAGGGCGAAATGAACGTCGCGCCCGCCTTGGCCGCAAGCAATGCTTGGTTTGCGGAAAAGCACAGCGTGACATTGACCTTGTGGCCGAGGCGAGCGAGCGCCCGACAAGCCCTGAACCCATCCCAGGTGGATGGTACCTTGATGGCCACGGTGGTCGCGATGCTCGCCAAACGCTCTCCTTCGGCAATCATGCCGTCGAAGTCGGTCGCGGTGACTTCCGCTGAAACCGGGCCTTCGATCGTCCCGCAGATCTCCTTGATCACATCCCTGATCGGCCGACCGGTCTTCGAGATGAGCGACGGGTTCGTGGTCACCCCATCGACAAAGCCTGCCGCGGCAAGCTCGCGAATTTCAGATATATCGGCTGTATCGACAAAGAATTTCATTGTGCGTCTCCTCGATGATTTGATGAACCTTGCTCGGTTTGGTTCCAGAAAAGTGATTTGAACCCGCTGTAGTGGTCACACGCCCCATGTCCTTGATGGCACAAAGGCAGGGCGGCGCGACGTCTCTAGCGATGTCCCAGCAAAATCTCTCTCAGGACGACGGCATCGTTGTGGGCCTCGTCATGAGCCGAGTAGACGAGCGTGACAGGGCCGTGTCGTATCAGGTCGCGGAGCCGGTCGAGCTCATCGCCATGCGCGTGGATTTCCGCCGCATATCTCCGACGGAATTCGTCCCAGCGGGCGGGATCGTGTCCGAACCATTTCCGAAGCTCGGTGCTTGGCGCGAGTTCTTTCATCCAGCAGTCGATGCCGGCATCGATCTTCTTGACCCCGCGCGGCCAAAGCCGGTCAATCAGCACCCGCGTGCCATCGTCGGCAGCTGGGCTCTCATAGGCGCGCTTCAGTTTTATGCTCTCGTCGATGGCTTTTCCGCTCATCCGTCCGTCTCCTTTCGTTGACGGCATCGAGAAGCCCGGAGAACTCGTTTCGAAGGATCATCTCGTCGGCTTGATCGGATACGATGACGAAGATGCTGCCCCGATACCGTTCGATCCAGTGATGGCCGGTTCCGTGGCTTCGCAGGTAGTCGCCGATCTGATGAACGGTCGAATACCCCAGGCCCTGATGCAGGAGGAATTTCATAAGATTGTGCTTTGCAAGCCGGACAGATCGTCCCTGGCTCAGGGAGAGGCCTTCTGTCCTTGGGCGTTGAATTGTTTCAGATAGGCGATCACATCGGCGATCTCCTGGTCTTTGCTGAGACCAGCGAATGTCATCTTCGTGCCGGGCACCAACTTGCGCGGCGCGTGCAGATATGTGGTCAGCGTCGGTTCATCCCAGGTCAGGCCCGAATTCTTGTTCGCCGCGGAATAGCTGTAACCAGGGTAAGTGCCTGCCGCACGGCCAACGACGCCATTCAATACCGGCCCTACCCCGTTCTTGGCGTCGGGCCCGACCGCATGGCAGGCCATGCATCTCTTGAAGACCGAGGCGCCGGCGTCAGCATCGCCAGGAGATTTGTCCTGCGCCTGCGCAGAGCCGACTGCGGTGAGAACCGCGGTCGTCAATCCAAGAATCGTCGATCTCATCTTCGCGTGCTTCAATCAGGGGCGGCTTGGTTGTCGCCAAGCCACCCTGGTTATGTCGGTATTCGAAACGCACAGTCTGCCGGATCCGAAGCGTGAATCCGGACCCGGCAGACCTGCCTCAGGAGGGAACCAATGGGCCGGGGTTCTTCAGATAATTCTTGATCGCGTCCGCCGCCCAATAGGCAAGAGCGCCCACCGGTCCGGTCGGATTCTTCCCGGCGTTCTGCGGGAACACGCAGGCGCCGGTGACGAATACGTTCGGGACATCCCAGACCTGAAGATGTTTGTTCAGGACGCTGGTGGTGGGGTCGGCGCCGAAAACGGCCCCGCCGGTATTGTGGGTGCTCTGATAGGGAACGATGGAATAGGGCACCGGCGGAATGCTCCGATCGACCCTGATCGCACCCATCTCCTTGGCGATGTTCACGCAAATGTCAGCCTGGCCGTTCATCTGCTTAACCTCGTTGTCCTGGAAGTCGAACGTCATCCTCATCAGCGGACGTCCGAAGATGTCCGTATAGGTTGGATCGAGGCTGAGATAGTTCTGCCTGTAGGCCATCACCGCGCCTTGATTGCCAACGTTGGCAGCATGGTCATAGTTGTCGACCACTGCCTTCTTCCAGTCCGAGCCCCAGCGCGGCGTGCCATGGGGTGTCGGATGTGACTGGATAGGCCGGGCGCCCGAGTTGCTGCAACTGATACCGCCGCCGCCGATGTATCCGGCCTTCACGAAATCGTAGTTGTCGCCGTTGAAATCATCCATGCAGGTGCCGAGCGCGCCGGCGCCCATGAAGCGGTTCAGGATGGTCTTCTTGTCGAAGAAGGCGGTAGCCCCGCCGCCGCACTGGTAGGCATAGTTTCGGCCGACCACGCCTTTACCCGTGGCGGGATCGTAAGGAACGCCGATCCCCGACTGCAGCAGCAGGTTGACGTTGCCGAGCGCGTAGGCCGACAGGATGATGAGGCCGGCAGGTTGTTCGAATTCTCGCCCGCGAGCGTCGAGATAGCTGACGCTGACGGCCTTCTTGCGGGTCGAATCGAGATTGACCTTCAGCACGATCGAATTTGTGCGCAGTTCGAAATTCGGATTCTTCAGCGCCAGCGGAATAACGGTGAAATGCGGGCTGGCTTTTGCATTCGCCTCGCAGCCGAAACGCTCGCAGTAGCCGCAGTAGTGGCATTGGCCGAACGTCACGCCATCGGGATTGACGTAGTCGCGAGACGCGTTGGACGAGGGGTTTGGGAAGGGATGGTAGCCGAGGTTGCGGGCCGCCTTCTCGAACATCACCATGCTCTGCGCGGCGATCATTGGCGGGTTGGGATAATCTTCCTTGCGCGAGCCCTCGAAGATATTGCCGCCGTCGATTTTCTTGCCGTTGAGATTGCCGGCCTTCCCGGAGGTGCCGCAGGTCTTTTCGAACTTGTCGTAATAAGGTTCGAGATCGTCATAGGTGATCGGCCAGTCCTGCAGGTGCATGTCCGAAGGGATGATCTTTTCGCCGTACTTGTCGACGGTCCGGGTGCGCGCCTGATGATCCCATTCGAGCCAGCGCCAGGTCACGCCGTTCCAATGCACGCCGGCACCGCCGACACCCTGCCCTGGCAAGAACGAGCCGAGTTGACGCATCGGCAGCGCCGTTTGCGATTCACTATTGCGGAATGTGATGGTTTCCCGCCGCACGTTCTGCATGAGGTCGTGGCGGGCGGCGTAGCGCAGTTCGTCGTGGATTTCAGGATCGATGAAATCCGGATTGGTGTCACGCGGGCCTCCCCGCTCAAGGGCGACGATCTTGAGCTTGGTGGATGCAAGCTCCTTGGCAATGATGCCGCCTGTCCATCCAAGACCGACAATCAGCACATCGACCGGGTTCAGTTTGGTGGCCATGTCAAAGTCTCCTTTTTCTTGCGGCGATCAAATGAGGTCCTGGATGCCCTTCGGTTCAGCCTTGTAGGGCTTGTTCCGGAACGGCTCGATCTTGTCCGCGTACATGGCATCTGCGCCGGGGAAGCCGATCATCTTCCAGGCAGCCGCGTCCTTGTTCCCGCCGTACATCGGGTCCGCGAAATAACCCTCGATCGTGAGCTGCAGAAGGAGGCTGAAGAAGGTTGCAGCGGGCACCGTTGGAAGCTCGGTCTTCGTGGCCTCAAGGTCCGCCATAGTGGCGGCGCGATCCTTTGCCGAAAGGGCCGCGAAGCTGTTCTTGTGGCTTTTCTGTACGACGGCATTGACGTCGGCGATTCCCGCCCGGATCAGCTCCGAGGGCGTCATCGGCAATTGATATCCCTGCCCGGGCGTACCCTCGCCGAACGGCCCTTCCAGATAAAGCCGGTCGCCCTTGCCGTATCCGCTGGCCATCTGCCGGTCGATGTATGTCGCCACGCCAAGCTCCTTGGCTCCGGGACCGGCCGCATCGTTTGGAATGAGCGTGTCGACCGCCGCCTCGACGAAGGCGGATTCGTCGACATTGAAGAATTCGTAGCCACCGCCTCGGGCACGAGGTTCGGCGGCGTGATGGTGCTTCGTGTCCGTGGCGGCCGCTGCCACGATCTCGTCCGCCGATGCGGATCCGCCAAACGGCAGGGTGCCCGCTGCCGCGCCGGCCGCGCCGAACAGTTTTAGAAAGTCACGACGTCCGACATCGCCTTGGCCGTTCTTTTCATTCGTCGACATGATCGCTCCTGTGACACCGCGGGCAAACGAGGGGGTGAGGATGGAGAGGCCTATGCCCGCTCCATCCCGGCGCTGCGCCGCGTTCAGCGCTCAATCCGGTGAGTATTCGGAGAGCCTAATGTTCGCGCCCACTATGTGGCAAACGAAATTCATTGACATTTAAGCGCAATTTTTATGCTATTAGCGGTCATGGATATTGAACTCGCTCGCACCTTCATTGAGATCGTCTCGACCGGGAGCTTCATTCGCGCCTCGGAGCGCTTGAACGTCGCCCAGACGACCGTCAGCGCACGGATCCGCAACCTCGAGCAACAATTGGGCCGATCACTCTTCGTTCGCCACAAAGGCGGCGCTTCGCTCACGCCCGCGGGTGAGCAATTTCTGCGGCACGCTCCGATGTTCGTCCAACTATGGCAACGCACCCTTCACCAGGTTGCCGTGCCTCCGGGACGCCGGGCCGTCCTGACGGTCGGCAGCGAAGTCAGCCTTGCGCAACCTCTTCTGCTCGACTGGGTCCGCTGGATGCGCCGCTCGCTTCAGGATATCGCGCTGCGAGTACACGTCGACGTGCCACAGGACCTGATCAACCAGGTCGCCTCGGGAATGGTCGACATAGCCATCATGTACGCGCCCCCACACAGACCGGGCTTGAAGATCGATCTGCTTCTTGAGGAAAAACTGGTTCTCGCGACCACCAACCCCGAAGCGCAACTCCTGGACGGATCCGATTATGTCTATATGGATTGGGGGCCGGATTTTGAGCTTCATCACGGCGTGAATTTCCCGAGTGCTGCGCCGGATCTTTCCTTCGACCTCGGTCCGCTCGGATTGAACTATGTTCTGGCCGCTGGCGGGTCCGGATATTTCCGAATGAGCTCCGTGCAACCTCACATAGAAGCCGGCCGGCTTCATCTTGTGCCTGAAATGCCCCAGTTCTCCTATCCGGTCTATGCGGTGCAGTCCGCAAGTGCGGATGGAAGCGTAGTAGGTCCTGCCCTGTCAGGATTACATGCCGTTGCAGGCGGCGACGTTAAATTCTAGTCATTCTTGCTTTTACATCCGATCGGATTGACGGGAACAGCAGGTCGACTGTCGTCCCAATCCCCGGCTCGCTCGCGATGCGAACATGGCCGCCGATCATACGCATCAATGCGCGCACTTGCGGCAGCCCCATGCCGGTACCTTCCTCACCCTTCGTGGTGAAGAAAGGATCGAACACGTTTCGCAACACTTCGGCGGTCATGCCGCAACCTTGGTCCTTGACGCTAACGCAGACATAGGTTCCCGGCCCAGGCGGGTCGGGTGTCGCGGTCTCCTGCACCAACGGCCCGGTGATGACCCTGATCTCGCCGCCATTTGGCATGGCATCGCGCGCGTTGACGACGAGATTAAGCACTGCGGTGTCGAACAATGCGGGATCGATCAGGCAGTCGGGAATTTCTGCACCGAGTTCAAGCTCGACGCGCACATCGGGTCCGCCGCCGTACCTCAGCAAAGGCGCGAAGGATCTGAGGAATTCATTCACGTCGCCAGCATGAGCATCAAGTTCCTGGTGCTTTGCAAAGGCGAGGAGCTGCGAGGTCAAATCGATCCCGCGATTGATTCCTTCCCGCGCCAGCGTGATGCAGGCCCTCACACGGTTGGGCTCGTCGGCTCTTGCTTCGGCAAACCTCAGGCCGGACTCGATGACCGCCAGCAGGTTCCTGAAGTCATGCGCAATGCCGCCAGTCATCTCGCCCAATGCAGCAAGGCGATTCCTCGCACGCTCGCGTCCCTCGACTACGGCCCAGCCATCGATAGAAGCGTCCAGCAGCTGAGAGCGCCCGCCTCGCGCAGCTTGAGACCGCGACTGATTTTCGCATGTATGCACGTCGCCTGTCATGAGAGCCCTCCCCCAATCGACGACAGCCGGGAACTCGTGCCCCGGTCTGACGCAGCATCCAATCTTCCTTGTTTCAGCCCGGTCCCGTAGGCATGGTCTGATCGCGCCGGACGAACCCTCGTGTCATGATGTCTTCGACTTTCGGAAATGCCTTGAGGGCCGCCTCCGGCAGATCGCCATTCGGGCCAACCAGCTCGCTCCAGCCATGTGCCTCGGGCGCGCCGACGATGATACGTCCGACCATTCCGGCGTGCTCATGCGGGATGCAATAGTAGTCATAGACCCCCTTCTCGATGAAAATGACCGAAAAGCTCTCGTTGGGCAGGAGGTAATCGGAATCCCACGGTTTTGCCGCCTTGGGCATGCGGCGCGGTCTCCCGAAGTTCGTCGGACTGTAGGCAGTCGTCGTGTGCGAATTGCCGGAATTGAGATTCGTCCAGCGCACCGTCTGTCCCGGTTCGACCAGGATGCCGATCGGGTCGAACCAGACCTGTGAGCCGTCGTCGCGGCCTCGCATTCTGATTTCCA
The DNA here is from genome assembly GCF_003997575.1 of Mesorhizobium sp. M1A.F.Ca.IN.022.07.1.1. Lineage (NCBI taxonomy): Bacteria > Pseudomonadati > Pseudomonadota > Alphaproteobacteria > Hyphomicrobiales > Phyllobacteriaceae > Mesorhizobium > Mesorhizobium sp. M1A.F.Ca.IN.022.07.1.1. The sequence continues at coordinate 78 of NZ_RZST01000100.1, read as the reverse complement.
CCACCTCGTCGGCCCACGCGACCTGGGGAGAGAGGGAAAGGGCAGCCACAAGCCCGCCACCCCCGCCCAGTACCTGAC